>CAJOCS010000004.1 GCA_905233655.1 uncultured Bacteroidales bacterium
TCGAAAATCCAACCAAGGAATCGAATAACTCAGAGGGTTGTTCAAATATGCCGCACTCGAGGGCATAGAAAACTGGCCCCTTTTTCAGTGGCCTCGACACGGGAAGGGGGATGGGGCCCGACGGAGACGAGTTATTGCGCAGCAATGACGAAGGAAACGTTGGGAGGGGCCGAAGTGGAATGCGAAGCATGAAACGGAGTTCCCCGGAAGAGCACTCCCATTCGAGATATTACCGTCGTGCCCTCTCTCGTTTATTATAGAAAAAATGCGTAATTTTGTGGGTAGAATGACTCTTTTTCTCACAGGCAGTCCCACACGTTACGGAGAGGACCATTTCACCGAGGATAACGGATTTCTGGCCGCTGTCAGGGAGGCGCTCGGCACCGATGAACCGGTGGTGCTTCTGATAAGCGCAGCGCCCGACGACCGGGCCTTTACGGACTCCGTGCTTGAGGGAATGACCCTTTGCATTACCCGCTCGGGGATCCGTCCGAAGGAAATAACCATGCTCGACCGCCGTAATGCCGCCCGGGTGAGGGAATATGTCCGGAAGGCCGACTGGGTGATTCTCTGTGGCGGGCATGTCCCAACTCAGAACCGCTTTATCAATGAAATCGGCCTTCGGGATATCCTGAAGGAGTATGATGGCGTGGTCATGGGCTGCAGTGCGGGCTCTATGAACTGTGCCGGCAGGGTGTATTCGCACCCCGAACTCCAGGGCGAAGCGGCCGACTCTTCCTATCGCCGGTGGCTGAACGGACTCGGCCTTACGGACATCAATATTATACCGCACTATTATCAGGTGAAGGATTATCTGGTGGACGGCCGCCGCCTTTTTGAGGATATCATTATCCCGGAAAGCTGGCAGCACCGCTTTTACACCTTTCCCGACGGTGGATATATCATGGTCAAAGACGGCCGGACGACTCTCCATGGCGAAGCCTGGGCGATAAGCGACGGCCGCATGCAAAGAATAAACGAAGAAAACCAAACGAACCCGCTTATGAATTTCGTATTCATCTCCCCCCATTTTCCCCAGCAGTACTGGCATTTCTGCGCCGCCCTCAAGGCCAACGGCGTAAACGTTTTCGGCATTGCCGACACCGACTTCGAGAACCTTGCCCCCGAACTCCGCGCGAGCCTGGCGGACTATTACAAAGTCCGAGACCTGGAAAATTACGACGAGGTATACCGGGCTGTGGCATATTTTGCCTTCAAGCACGGAAAGATAGACTGGATTGAATCCAACAACGAATACTGGCTTGAACAGGATGCCCGCCTGAGGACCGATTTCGGCGTGGTGACCGGCCTTCATACAGACCATATCTCCGCCATCAAGGAGAAGTCCGAGATGAAGAAGTACTATGCCCTCGGAGGCATTCCCACCGCCCGCCAGATAAAGGGCGGAGAGGGAGAAAAAGCTATCCACGGCTTTGTCAAGAAGACGGGCTTCCCCATAATTGCAAAGCCCGACAACGGAGTGGGCGCCGCCGCAACTTATAAGATATCGTCGGCGGAGGAACTTGAGGCCTGGCTCTCGGAGCATGCCGCCATGGTTCCGGCCTATGTCTTTGAGGAATTCGTAACCGGCCTTCTGGTATCGTACGACGCTGTATACAATTCAAAGGGAGAGCCGGTGTTCGAGTCCAACGGAGAGTATCCAACCCCCATTATGGATATTGTGAACGATAACCTGGATTCGTGCTACTATGTGCGCCCGGATGTGCCTCAGGCCCTGAAATCCATAGGCCGGCGGACGGTGAAGGCCTTTGGAATCAAGAGCCGTTTCGTGCATCTGGAGTTCTTCAAGCTGGACCGCGACCGCGAGGGACTCGGTAAAAAGGGCGACTACGTGGGGCTGGAGGTGAACATGCGCCCCGCAGGCGGCTTCACTCCGGACATGATGAACTATGCCCACCACACCGACGTCTACCAGATTTGGGCCGACATGGTGGCCTTCGACGAACGCCGCAAGCCCCTCGGCGACGACGCCTTCTGCGCCTATGCCTCGCGCAGGGACTGTTTCCGCTATGTCCGTTCCTATGAGGAAATCAACGAGCGTTACGGCGGCGCCATGTGCTTTGTGGGCCGTATGCCCGACGCCCTTGCCGGAGCGCTCGGAAACCAGGTTTTCATGGCCAGGCTCTCCTCGCTCAAAGAAGTGAAGGAGTTCTTCCGCTTCGTTACGGAAAAATGATTATATTTGTGAATACGATTTAAACGTGTACTCTATGCCTGATTCCGTAGGACACATCGCGCAGGTCGTGGGACCGGTCGTGGATGTTCATTTCGACATTTCAGAACGCAGCGCCCAGACTGAGCTGCCCCGTATTCATGACGCTCTGGAGGTCCGCCGTCCCGGTGGCGGAACCCTGGTCCTGGAAGTCCAGCAGCATATCGGAGAAGACTCCGTGCGATGCATTGCAATGGATTCCACCGACGGCTTGAGCCGCGGCCTGGAGGCGGTGAACACTTTCCAGCCCATTACGATGCCGGTAGGTGCGCACATCCGCGGCCGCGTTATGAATGTGGTGGGAGACGTGATAGACGGCCTTCCTTCACTGGACAGGAAGGACGCGCTTCCCATTCACCGCGAACCTCCGAAATTCGAGGACCTTACCACCTCGCAGGAAGTGCTGTTCACCGGAATCAAGGTTATCGACCTGCTGGAGCCGTATCTGAAGGGCGGAAAAATCGGCCTGTTCGGAGGCGCCGGTGTGGGTAAGACGGTTCTCATCAAGGAGCTTATCAACAACATTGCAAAGGCGCATGACGGATTCTCCATTTTCGCCGGTGTTGGAGAGCGTACGCGCGAGGGCAACGACCTTCTCCGCGAGATGATTGAATCCAACGTCATCCGTTACGGCGAAGCTTTCAACAAGGCTATGGAAGAGGGCAAGTGGGACCTTTCCCTCGTGGATAAGGAAGAACTCGAAAAGTCCCAGGTGGCAATGGTGTTCGGCCAGATGAACGAACCTCCGGGAGCGCGTTCCAGCGTGGCCCTGAGCGGCCTCACGCTTGCCGAGAGCTTCCGCGATTCCAAAGGCGACGGCGGCCCGCGCGACATCCTCTTCTTCATAGACAATATCTTCCGTTTCACCCAGGCCGGTTCGGAGGTGAGCGCCCTGCTCGGGCGTATGCCTTCCGCGGTAGGTTATCAGCCCACCCTGGCGACGGAAATGGGTCAGATGCAGGAACGCATCACTTCCACCAAGGACGGTTCCATCACTTCAGTACAGGCGGTATATGTTCCGGCCGATGACCTCACGGACCCCGCTCCGGCGACAACCTTCTCGCATCTCGACGCCACTACGGTGCTGAGCCGAAAGATTACTTCGCTGGGCATCTATCCCGCCGTGGATCCGCTGGAGTCCACCTCCAGAATCCTGGATCCGAACATCGTTGGCGAAGCGCATTACAATACCGCCCAGAGGGTGAAGCAGATTCTCCAGCGCAACCAGGAACTCCAGGACATAATAGCCATCCTGGGTATGGACGAACTCTCGGACGAGGACAAGACCACCGTGAACCGCGCCCGCCGCGTCCAGCGCTTCCTTTCCCAGCCTTTCTCCGTGGCCGAGCAGTTCACCGGAGTGAAGGGCGTGATGGTCTCCATCGAAGATACCATCCGCGGTTTCAACATGATACTCGACGGAGAGGTGGACTACCTGCCGGAGCAGGCCTTCCTCAACGTTGGAACAATCGAACAGGCAATCGAGAAGGGTGAGGCCATCCTCGCTGCCGCCAAACAGTAATGGACAGTATCAGGTTGCATATCCTCAGTCCCGAGGGGACTCTCCTGGACGCGCAGGTGGAACTCGTTACGCTCCCCGGCGGAAAGGCTCCGTTTACCGTGCTCAAGGACCACGCCCCCATAGTTTCGTCCCTTTCGGAGGGCGAAATCCGCTATGTCTCCGAAGGGAAGGAAGAGCGCATCGGCATACGTGAGGGCTTCGTCAGGGTTGGAGACAATACTGTAACGGCATGCGTTGAAGTATGATTCTGGCGCTGCTCATATCGCTGTTCATGCTGCAGGCGACTCCTCCGCCCATGCAGGAGGAGCCACTGGATGTGGCCGGAATAATCTTCGAACACATAGGCGACGAATATGAGTGGCACATAACGGAGTGGAAAGGGAAACCCATAGCCATTCCGCTTCCCTGTATAGTTATTGATGGCGGCGTGCATGTCTTTACCGCGCACCATGCGGCGGAAAACGGCTACACCTTCAATGAAAACGGCAAGCTGGTGAATGCGGTAAGCGGAAAACGCCCCGTGGACCTCTCCATAACCAAGAACGTGCTGGCCCTTATGCTTAGCAGCCTTCTGCTGCTTGTGATTGTGCTGTACACTGCCCGCTGGTACCGCAAGCACGACGCCATGGAAGAGGCCCCGACCGGCCTCGCCGCCTGCATGGAGCCCCTTATAATGATGGTTCACGAGATGGCAAGGGAGAACATCGGCGAAGACTACCGGAAATACTCTCCCTACCTGTGTATGGCTTTCCTGTGGATTCTGTTCAACAATTTCCTCGGAATCATGCCCTTCTTCCCGGGCGGAGCCAACTTGACCGGAAATATAGCCATTACCCTGGTGCTGGCCCTCTTCACTTTCTTTACGGTGAACCTGAATGGCACCAAGCACTACTATAAAGAGATTTTTGCCCCGGATGTGCCGCTCTTCCTGAAACCCATCATGCCAATCATAGAGGTGTTCAGCACCCTCATGAAACCGGTATCCCTCACCATACGTCTTTTTGCCAATATGCTGGCCGGCCACATCATGATCCTGTGCATGGTCTGCGTCATTTTCATCATGGCCAAGTACGGCCCGCTGCTGAGCGGCGGCATGACGGTGGTGAGCGTGCTCTTCGGCGTTTTCCTGGATGCGCTGGAGTGCCTTGTGAGCTTTATCCAGGCCTATGTGTTTACAACCCTGTCCTGCATTTACATCGGGCTGGCCAGGGCGAAGGAGGAATAAACTTTTAAAACTATAGTATTATGATTATTACTACCATGATTCTCCAGGCCGCCGCGGGCGCAGCCCTCGGTAAGGCAGGTGCCGCCCTGGCCGCCGCAATTGCCGCCATCGCCGCAGCTATCGGTATCGGTAAAATCGGCAAATCCACAATGGAAGCCATTGCGCGTCAGCCGGAAAGCGTAGGTAATCTGCGTACCTCCATGCTCATCGCCGCCGGTATGGTGGAAGGTGCAGCCCTATTCGCCATCATCGTCTGTTTCCTCACCCTGATTCTGTAGGCCATGAATCTTGTAACGCCCGATTTCGGCCTCCTGTTCTGGATGGTGGTCATTTTCGGCATTGTGTTTTTCCTCCTTGCAAAGTTCGGTTTTCCCATTATAACCGACATGGTGGACAAGCGCAACGCCAGGATAGCCCAGTCCCTCAAGGATGCCGACGAAATTGAGGCACGGATGGCCGCCTGGAAAACCGAGCAGGCCGAGATGATGGACCAGGTCCGGAAGGAACAGGCCGCCATACTGCGCGAAGCCACGGAAACCAAGAACCGGATTATCGCCGACGCCAGAAACGAAGCCAGGGCCGAGGCCGACAAGCTTCTCGCCCAGGCCCGCACCGAGATAGCCGCCGAGAAGGAGAGCGCCCTTGCCGACGTCCGCAGGGAAATGGCCCTGCTCTCGGTGGGCGTAGCCGAAAAAGTGCTCAGGCACGAACTCTCCGACAAGGGGAACCAGCGCGAATTCATCGACCGTATGGTGGATGAAGCCTACGACGCAAAGATGCTTTCATGAACAGGGGTATAGTAGTCTCCCGTTACGCACGGGCTCTGGTAAAATATGTGAACGAGACCGGAAACGGCCCCGTGGTGTGCTCCGAGGCGGAAGCTTTGGCGCATGCCCTCCATGTTGTGCCGGACCTCGCGAGACTGATCGAGTCGAAGGACGTGGTGTCGTCCTTTGAAAAGAAAAAGCTTTTGCATTCTGCCCTGGGAGGCCGTATTTCCCCTGAACTCAGCCGCTTTATCACCCTTCTGCTCCGCAAGGGCAGGATAGATATGATTCAGGATATCATGAGGGATTTCGTGGACGCTTACAGGCGAAGCATGGGTGTCCGGAAAGCATATCTAACCTGCGTTTCGGAGCCCTCGGAACGGTTCCTCCAGAGACTGAAGGCCCTGGTCCGGGAGAAGACGGGCGACGATGTGGTGATACAGGTCACGCTGGATCCTTCCCTGATAGGAGGATTCATCTTTGACATTGACGATTACCTGATGGATGCCAGCGTCAAACGGCAGCTGGACCTTATCAGGGAAGAATTTATTGAAAAGAACAGAAGAATAGTGTAATGGCAGTTAGTATCAAACCCAGCGAAGTGTCGGAAGTGCTCCTGGAACAGCTCCGGGACATGAAGCACGACCTCAAGTTTGAAGAAATCGGAAAGGTTCTTCAGGTGAGCGACGGCGTGGTCCGCATCTACGGACTGGACAATGCCGAAGCCGGCGAACTGTTGGACTGCGGAGACGGCGTAATGGGCGTCGTGATGAACCTCGAAGTCGACAATGTAGGTGCGGTCCTAATGGGCCCCACAGACGAGGTCAAGGAGGGTATGGTGGTCCGCAGGACCGGCCGCATCGCCTCCATTCCCGTATGCGACGGCCTTATGGGCAGGGTGGTGGACCCTCTCGGCAATCCGCTTGACGGCCTCGGCCCCATCCAGGGAGAGAAACTGGACATGCCGCTCGAGAGAAAGGCTCCTGGAGTTATGCCTCTCCAGACCGGCCTGAAAGCCATCGACGCCATGATTCCCATCGGCCGTGGCCAGCGTGAGCTCATTATCGGCGACCGCCAGACCGGAAAGACCGCCATTGCAATCGATACGATTATCAACCAGAGGAAGGAATTCCTCGCAGGGAAGCCGGTATACTGCATTTACGTGGCAATCGGCCAGAAGGGCAGTACGGTGGCTTCCATCGTAAAGACCCTTCGCGAGTACGGGGCCATGGACTACACCACAGTGGTGGCCGCTACGGCCGCCGACCCGGCCGCCCTCCAGTATTACGCACCCTTTGCGGGAGCGGCCATCGGCGAGTATTTCCGCGATACGGGAAGGCATGCGCTCGTGGTGTACGACGACCTTTCCAAACAGGCCGTGGCCTACCGTGAGGTGTCCCTTATCCTGAAGCGTCCCTCCGGCCGCGAAGCCTATCCGGGCGACATTTTCTACCTGCACTCCCGTCTTCTCGAGAGGGCGGCCCGAATAATCGACCAGCAGGAGGTCGCCGAAACCATGAACGACCTTCCGGAGGTCTTGAAGGGCAAGGTCAAGGGCGGAGGCTCGCTCACCGCCCTCCCCATTATCGAGACTCAGGCCGGAGACGTCTCGGCCTACATTCCCACTAACGTGATTTCCATCACCGACGGTCAGATTTATCTGGAATCGGCCCTGTTCAACCAGGGTATTCGTCCGGCGGTTAACGTGGGTATCAGCGTTTCCCGAGTGGGTGGAAGCGCCCAGGTGAAATCCATGAAGAAGGTGGCCGGTACGCTCAAGATAGACCAGGCCCAGTGGAGTGAGCTGGAGGCCTTCTCCAAGTTCTCTTCCGACATGGACAAGGTTACGGAGATGGCTCTGGACAAGGGCCGTAAGAACAACCGGCTCCTCGTACAGCCCCAGTACAAACCCATGCCCACGGGCGAGCAGGTCGCCGTCCTGTACTGTGGTACCCACGCCCTGATGAGGGACATCCCCATCGACAGGGTTTCAGAGTTTGAGACGCTCTTCCTCGACAGGATGAGGGCCGACCACATGGCCGATGTCCTTGAGCCCCTTGGCAATGGCGTCATGACCGAAGAAATAGGTAAAACCATAGAGGAAGTGGCCGCCGCAGTTGTGGCCGGTATGAAGTAATGCCGTCGCTCAAGGAAATAAAGGGAAGGATCGGCTCCGTAGAGAGCACGCTCAAGATTACCGGCGCAATGAAGCTGGTGTCTTCGGCGCGCCTTCGCAAGGCCCAGAACGCAATTGAGGCCATGCGCCCCTATGAGCACGAACTGAACGCGATGCTGGCTCCCCTGTGGCACGAAATGAAGGATTCCCAGGGGCATGACGCGCCGGCTGTAATCATTGCCGTTTCTTCCAACAGTTCGCTCTGCGGCGCCTTCAACAACAATGTCATAGAGAGACTCCGCAAAACCGTAAGGGAGAATAATCCTTCCTGTATCTACTGCATAGGGCGCAAGGTGGCCGATGCCATGAAAAAGGCCGGAAGACCTTCTCCCAAAGACCTGAACACCCTTTCCGACCATCCCTCCTACGCCGGAGCTTCCGCCCTTGCGGATTCGCTTCTGGAGGACTTTAATGAAGGCCGGGTAGGGAAGGTCCTGCTGGTATACAATCATTTCGTGTCGTCGGCAAAGCAGGAGCCGGTGGTGGAGCAGCTGCTCCCGGTGGTCCCGCTCGGCGCCGCGGAAAAGGCGGACGGCATTCCGGAAGATATAATCATGGAGCCGTCGTCGGAGGAGCTGCTTTCAGAACTCCTTCCGAAGTCGGTGAGGCTGAAGCTTTTCGCCGCCCTTCTCGACAGCTCCGCCGCCGAGCATGCGGCAAGGACGGTCGCCATGCAGACCGCCACCGACAACGGTGAGGACCTGCTACGCGAGCTCACCCTTCAGTACAACAAATCCCGTCAGCAGAAGATCACCACCGAGATTCTGGACCTCGCCGGCGGGCAGATAAAAGAATAACCAACATTCACGCAATAATGACCAAAGTAAACGAAGTCCTGAAAATCCTTTGGACGGGAAAGTTCTGGAAGGAACTTGTAATAATGACCGTGGGTATGTTCATCGCCAGTGCGGCCGTCTACTATTTCATGGTGCCCGGTAAGCTCATCATAGGAACCATCTCCGGTTTCTCAATCGTGCTTTCCGGTATTTTTGCATCGGCCGGCATCACCATAAAGGTTTCCTGGCTCATTTTCATAATAAATGCAATCCTGCTGGTGTTGGCATGGCTGCTCATTGGCAAGGAATTCGGTGCCAAAACCGTGTACACGGCCCTTATCCTGGGCCCCCTGATGGACGTTTGGGAGAAGATTCTGCCATACCAGAACCTCATCGAGCCGGGCCAGACTTCGGTAATGGGCGACATCTGGTTCGACCTCATCTGCTTCGTCCTGGTTCTGAGCATCTCGCAGGCCATCCTTTTCCACATCAACGCTTCTACCGGCGGACTCGACATACTCGCCAAGATTGTGAACAAGTATTTCCATGCCGACATCGGCACCTCGGTCACCATCGCCGGCGGCCTCATCTGCTGCAGCGCCTTCTTCATCAATCCTTTCCGTCTGGTGGTAATCGGCCTCATCGGCACTTGGATCAACGGTCTTACCCTGGACTATTTCACGGCCAGCCTTAACCGGAAGAAACGTGTGTGCATCATTTCAAAGGACTGGGAAAAGATTCGCGAATACATTGTCCGCAACATCGCCCGCGGCTGTTCCCTTTATGAGGTCACAGGCGGCTACAGTGGAGAGAAGTCGATGGAAATCCAGGTCCTGCTGAGCACCGACGAGTTCGCCGCCCTGATGGAGCACCTCAAGAAAGAAGACATTCACTGCTTTATCACCGCCGGGAATGTGAGCGAGGTCTACGGCCTCTGGCGCGGCGGAAAGAAAAATATTGAAAAATAAAATATCTTCGTGCAAGATTTGGCACGATATTGGATTATACAGGTGTCAGACATAAATATTGATACCTTTTTCCTATAAACTCCGCCGCCGGTTGTGAAACCCGCGGCGGAATTCTTTTATTCCTCGGCACGGAGGAAGCGCCAGCCGGCAACGGGAAGGATGAAGGCGAGGGCGCAGGCGATGAGCCAGAAAACGCTCACGGGGCCGAAGTCATAGACTCCGTCGGACACGTAGCTGTCTATCAGGAGGCCGCTGATAACTGACTGCAGGCCGGCTGCGGCGTAACTTGAAATGCCCACGATTCCAAGGGCTGCGCCGGTTGCCTTGCGGGGCACAAAATCGAGGGCCATTAGGCCGGCGACTATGCAGAACACCACGCTGAACGACATGCTGAACACGGCCACCGAGGCTATGTTGCTCCAGTATCCGCCGCCGCCGAAGAGGAAGAGGCCAATTGAGAACAGGGCCATGGCGCCGGAGATGAGCACGGGTTTCACCCTGCTGCCCCGGAACAGACGGTCTGAGAGCCATCCTGCGGCGAGGTTTCCGAGGACGCCGAAAATCTCGGCGATACCTATTATCTGAGTAGCCCTTTCGAGCGAAAAATCTTTCTGTTTCTGGAGGAAAAGCACGCCCCAGTCGCTCACCGCGTGCTGGGTTATGTAGAGGAAGGCGGTGGAAATCGCGATAACCCAGATTCCAGGCTGGCGGAACACCCATTTCTGGATGTCCTTCACGGGTTTGCGGTCTATCTCCCGGACCTTTTCGCCGGAGAGTTCCTGAACAGAGGGGAGACCGCGGCTTTCAGGGGTGTCGGAGATGAAGAGGATGCACACGGCAACGCCCGCAAAACCGCAGAGGGCGGCTGTCAGAAAGCCCCACTGCCAGCCGGTCGCGGCCACTATGAAGCCGGTGAAAATCATCGAGACAGCCTTTCCCAGCGAAGGGGTGGAACTGAAGATAGAATACATTGTGCCCCTCTTGGCCAGGGGGAACCACCGCGAAAGGCTTATCGTGCCGGGAGGAGAACCCATGGACTGCATCCAGCCGTTTACGCCCCAGAGCAGGACGAAGAAAGCGAATACCGCCAGGGAACCCACGTTGATAAAGCCCGTGAGGCCGAGTATCAGGTTCACGACGGCGGAAATGCCCAGTCCAGCCGCCATGAAGCGGCGGATATTGCAGTAATCGGCAATGAAACCGTTGGTGAACTTCCCGGCGGCGTAGACGAAATAGAATACCGAGCCCACCACGCCCAGCTGGGTGGCGCTGAGCACTCCGCCGTCAATAAGCGGCTGTTTAACCACTCCCATCGTCATGCGGCAGACATAGTAGAGGGTATAGGCCAGCGTGACGCCCCAGAAAGTACTTCTGCGGTAGCGGCGGTACTTGCCATCAATCTCCTCGGGCGGAAGCTTTTCCGCAAGGGGCTTGCTTATTCTGAAGTGACGGAACAGGGACATTTGGGTATAATGGACTTGTATTTCAGACTAAGGTAAACTGTGCGTATTGCAAGGTGCATGAAGTATGCTGCCATCAGAAGGTGAATGGCCGCAGAGCCTTCGGGACGGAAGGCATACAGGCCTGCGAACCATACGGCAAAAAAGCCCACCGCGCATAGAAGGGTGCTGTTCCGGAGGTCGGTGGACGCGGTGGCCCCTATGAAAATGCCGTCCCATACGAAAGCCGGACAGCCGATAAGTGGCATTAGCATCAGCCAGGGAAGGAACTCACGTCCGGCATCCACCACGCCGGGGTCGCTTGTCATAAGACGGAAGGCGGGCATGCCTCCAAAGCCATACAGAAGTATGAAAAGCAGCCCTACTCCGCCGCCCCAGACAAAGCAGCCGCGAACGGCCCTGCGGAAACCGGTGACGTCCGCAGCGCCGATAAACCGCCCTGAAAGAGCCTCGCCGGCATAGGCGAAACCGTCGGTGAAGTAGCTGAAAATCATAAGCAGCTTCATGATAATCGCCGACACCGCAAGCAGCACGTCTCCATACCGGGCCGATATCACGGTAAAACCGATGTAGACGGCAATCATGCCGAGAGCGCGGAGTATGAGGTCCCGGTTAAGGGCGAAGAAATCGCCTTCGGGCACGGTGCCTTTCTCCTTAAATATATTCCCGTAGCGGAACTTTACCGCAAGGGCGGCATAGATAAATCCGATCCACTGGGCGATTACAGTTCCGAGTGCGATTCCGGAGAAGCCCATTCCTCCGAAGGCCAGGGCTGTTGAGGCTACTATGTTCATCCCGTTCACCAGAAGGTCGCAGGTCATGGGCCTTACGCTGTCCTGCATTCCGATGAACCAGCCCTTGAACGCAAACAGCGAAAGGGTGGCGGGAGCGGCGAAGATGCGTATCCTGAAATACCTGGTTGCCAGCTCCTGAACCTCGGGAGAGCATTCCACCAGAAGGAATGCGAGCCAGACCACCGCCCATTGAAGCAGAATTAGTGCGACTCCGGAAAGAAGGGAAATCCTGAGAGCCCTTGTGAGCGTTGCGCTTGCTCCGCCCATGTCCGAGCGCCCGTAAGCCTGGGCCGTGAGCCCTCCCGTGCCTGTCCTGAGAAAAGCAAAGTTCCAGTACAGCAGGTCGAAGAGCATGGTACCTATTGTGATTCCTCCGATGAGCGCCGCGGCGGCGAAGCCTTCCCGGGCTCCGAGATGCCCGGCGATGGCTATGTCCACCATGCCCACTAGCGGGACGGTGATGTTTGCCAGAATGCTGGGCAGCGACAGGCGCAGGATTTCGCGGTGGATGCTGTTCATCGGAACTTCTTGTCTTCTTCCAGCATCCCCAGATATGAGGAATACCGCTCCGGAGCGATCAATCCGTCTTCAACCGCGGCTTTCACTGCGCATCCGGGTTCGTGGGTGTGGGTGCAGGGGGTAAAGCGGCACTCTCCGCTTAGGCGTAGCATCTCCGGGAAGTACTTGGCAATCTCCTCCTTCTCCAAATCTACCAGGCCGAAGCCCCTGAGCCCCGGAGAATCAATCACATATCCGCCCGAAGACAGGGGATACATCTCATACAGCGAAGTGGTATGCTTTCCCTGCAGGTGCGCCACCGATATATTGCCGATTTTAGGGTCCAGCGAAGGGTCCAGGGCTTTTATTAGGGACGACTTCCCGACACCTGATTCGCCGCTGAAGAGGTTAACCTTTCCGATGCACTCTTCCCTTATCCGGTCAATTCCTTCTCCGGTTTTCACCGAAGTGTCGATGACTGGGTAGCCCGCGCCCTCGTAAATCCGGTGGAAAGAATCTATCTCTTCCTGAGAAAGGTTCCTGTACATATCTGTCTTTGAAAGGACGATGGTGGCCGGGATGCCATAGACTTCACATGTGAGAAGAATCCTGTCCAGGAAGGGGAGTTTCACCTCGGGGAAGTAGAGCGAAACGATGAGGTATGCCCTGTCGAGATTGGCGGCGATGATATGGGCCTGACGGGAAAGGTTGGTGGAGCGGCGGATAACATAGTTCTTCCGGGGAAGAATCTCTGTGATGACGGCCATTTCGCCTTCGTCGGCGCTGAATTTAACCCTGTCGCCCACAGCGATGGGATTGGTGATTGCGCTCTCCTTGAGGCGTATCTTTCCGCGGAGGCTGGCAGGGAAGGGGGACCACAGCGGAAGCGGGGAAAGCAGATAATGGCTTCCCGCATTTTTTACCACTGTTGCAGTTCCTCCTGTCATTCGTCAGTCTTTCGCGCCTGTTCGCCCTGCAAAGATAACTTATTGTTTTGGAAATCCATCGGGATTGGTTAAATTTGCCTATAATAGCTTTGAGACACAGAATAACACTATATGAAAATCATTTTTCAAATTCAGTACAACACCGCATGGGGCGAGAGCCTCAGCGTAAGGGTGGGAAGGAAGTCCTATCCCATGGATTACTCTTTCGGAGGAGTGTGGCAGAAAGAACTCGGCGGTAGGGAACTCCACGACGGCGACAAGTATGGATATGAACTGGTACGCGACGGCGCGGTTGTCCGCAAGGAGTGGCGCGAGCATGTGTTCGAGGCTCCGGCCGAAGGTACATCCATCGTGGTTCGGGACCGCTGGCAGGACCGCCCGGCCAATTCGGCCTTTTATTCATCGGCCTTCAGCGACGTCATTTTCCGCCGTCCGGACGGTGCGTCTTTCCACAATCCCCGGAAGGAAGCTCCCGCAAAGGGCAATGTGAGCATCGTTGTCCCCGCACCCGAGGTGCGAAGCGGCGAATGCCTCGGCATCATCGGCTCCGGGAAGGCTTTCGGCGAATGGAAAAAGCCTGTGAAACTGTCCGATGCCTGTTTCCCCTGGTGGAAGATCTGCCTCAAGGTGAGCGGCGCATTCGAATTCAAGTTCGTGGTGCTGGACGGCGCCACCGGAGAAATCAAGTTCTGGGAAGAGGGCCCCAACCACTTCTTTGCCGAGGTGCCCGCAAAGGGCGGCCATCTGGTGCTGGCAGACCTTCAGCCCCGTTTCCCCACCGTGCCGTGGAGGGGAGCTGGTGTAGCCGTTCCGGTGTTCGCGCTGAGGACGGAAGACAGCTTCGGCGTGGGTGAATTCAACGATATCAAGCGCCTGGTGGACTGGGCGGTGGAATGCGGAATGAACATGATTCAGCTTCTGCCCATCAACGACACCACCATGACCCACACCTGGCAGGATTCATACCCTTACAATGCAGTGAGCTCCTTCGCCCTGCATCCGCAGTTCCTGCATCTGCCCGCCGCCGGCGTGCGAAAGGATGCCGCCTACAAGAAACTCCAGGCCGAGCTTGACGCACTTCCGCAGATAGATTACGAGAAGGTGAACGGGGCGAAGAATGCGCTCCTGAGAAAGGTCTACGAGAGCAAGGGCGCGGCCGTAATGCAGAGCCAGGAGTATCACGACTTCATAGCGGCTTCCGCCGAATGGCTCATGCCCTACGCTGCATTCAGCGTCCTCAGGGACATTAACGGAACTCCGGACTTCTCCACCTGGGGCAAGTTCGCCGTCTACAGCGCCCGCAAGGTGGACGGCTTCATCGCCGACCATATCGACGACGTGAACTTCTACTGCTTCCAGCAGTTCCTTCTGGACAAGCAGCTCAAGGAAGCCGTGGCCTACGCCCACCGCAAAGGCGTCGCCATCAAGGGAGACCTTCCCATCGGCGTGAGCCGCTGCAGTGCCGACGCATGGCAGAATCCTTCGCTCTTCCACATGGACAGCCAGGCCGGCGCACCGCCGGATGCCTTCTCGGCCGACGGTCAGAACTGGGGCTTCCCCACCTACAACTGGGAAAAGATGGCCGAGGACGGTTTTGCCTGGTGGAAGGCCCGCATGGGCAATATGGCGCAGTACTTCGACGCATTCCGCATCGACCATATCCTGGGCTTCTTCCGCATCTGGGAGATTCCTTCGCAGTACAAGAGCGGTCTTATGGGCCACTTCAGTCCGGCTCTGCCGTATTCCGGCGACGAACTCCGCCAGATGGGCTTCGACCCCAGGGCGGGGCACGACACCGACGTCCTCTTCGTTGAGGATCCCCGCCGTGAGGGCTGGTACCATCCCAGGATATCGGCACAGTATACCCAGGCATATTCCGAGCTTCAGGACTGGCAGAAGAACCGTTTCAACGAGCTGTACAACGATTTCTTCTATCACCGTCACAACGAATTCTGGCGCGAGAGCGCGATGCGAAAGCTTCCCGCCCTCCTTCGTTCCACCGGCATGCTTGCCTGCGGAGAAGACCTCGGCATGATTCCCGCCTGCGTTCCCGACGTTATGGATTCGCTGAACATCCTTTCGCTGGAAATCCAGCGCATGCCCAAGGATCCGAAGGACGACTTCGCCCGTCCGGACCGCTACCCTTACTGGTGCGTCTGCGCTACCGGCACCCACGATACCGCTCCGCTGAGGGCATGGTGGGAGGAGGACCGCGCCGCCACCCAGCAGTTCTACAACAACATCCTCGGCTGCGGCGGAGAAGCTCCCTACTTCTGCGAGCCGTGGGTGGCCGAGAGGATAATCGAACAGCATCTCTATTCTCCCGCAATGCTCTCCGTGCTGCCGCTTCAGGACTGGCTGGCCGTCGACGGGGAGGTGCGTTACCAGGGCAATCCTTCCGACGAGCGCATCAACGTGCCTGCGATTCCGCGCTTCTACTGGCGTTACCGTATGCACCTCAAGCTCGAGGAGCTCATTGCCAACGAGGGCCTGAACGCACACATCAAAGGCATGATCGATTCCACCGGCCGCAACCGTTAGAAGCATGGCCGAGAACGACTGGAAATCCCGTCTGGGCGTGGTCTATTCCACGAATCCGGACTTTGAGTATCAGAGCGAAGCTGCCCCGGAGGAGGAAACTCTTCCTCCGGGAAAGCAGCGCCTGAGGGTTGGAATCGACCGCCGGAACCGCGGAGGCAAGCAGGTTACCCTGGTGAGCGGCTTCGTCGGTGGGGCCGACGACCTCAAAGCCCTTGCAAAAGCTCTCAAAACACGGCTCGGAGTGGGTGGCGGCGCCAAAGACGGCGAAATCACCATCCAGGGAGATTTCCGGGACAAACTTGTCGGCCTGCTTCAGGATATGGGCTACACCAATACAAAACGAGCGAACTGAGATGCCGGAAGAACCCTTCAGAACCGGCCGGCTGTTGCTGGACAGCGTGAGTTCCGCCGATGTTGCTGCGGCGGAGCCCGGCGTTCCTGTGCTGTTTTCGGTGCTGGTGGTGGTGTTCGTCCTGCTGTTCCTTCTCACCGTAAGGAACTTTCTGCAGGTGCTCCCTTTCATTGCCGACAGCTTTCTCCGCGCCCGTGGCAGCGTGGCGCTGGAAAACAGCGTCAAGGTGAGCCGCGACCGCAATCTGGTGGCGATAGTGCTCACAATCCCCGCCGTACTGCTTATGTCCCGCTTTGGCATGTATGAACCTTCATTCATTGCCGGAATGGGCAGCAACGTGAAGCTGTCGCTGGTGGCGTCAATGTTTCTCGGCTTCCTGCTTGTACGCTATCTGCTTTATCGTGCATTCTTCCCCAGGAAACGTTACGACAACTACCAGCTCTCATACCGTTCGGGTTTTACATATTTCATCCTCCTTATGCTCCTGGTGCTTGTGAGCGCCGGTATTTTGTGGCTGTTCAACGTCAATGATTTGTTCATGAGGAACTTTATTATTGCCGAGGCGGCCGCCGTCTATCTCATTTTTCTCGTCCGTCGGGCACAAATTTTGTCATTATCTTGCAGCGTTTTGACAACTTTTTTGTACCTTTGCGCGCTCGAATTGCTGCCTGCCGGATTATGGATATCCGTGGCGGTGTTCCTGTGAAGATGAGAGAATAATTGAAATGAGTATAAAGAACATCCTGATTTCCCAGCAAGCACCGCGAGTGCTCACTCAGTATCAGAACGTTACGGAAAAATTTGGAGTTGAGTTCACGTTCCAGCCCTTTTATGTAGTGGAACCTCTGACCTCCCGCGAATTCCGTGCACAGCGCATAAATGTGCTGGACTACACTGCAATCGTATTTTCCTCCCGTCACGCAATTGACGCTTTCTTCAAGCTTGCGGAGGAACTCCGCGTGAAGATTCCGGAGACAATGAAATACTTCTGCACCACAGAGGCCGTGGCCATGTATCTGCAGAAGCATATCGTGTACCGCAAGCGCAAGATTTTCTTCGGTACCGGTACTCCTGAAAGCGTGGTGGCCCTCATCGGCCCCAAGCACAAGGGGGAGAAGTTCCTCATCACCATGTCCGAGCAGTCGAACGCCACAGCCATTACGGCCCTCTTCGATGCCCAGAAGCTTTCCTATTCCACCGGCGTTTTCGTGAAGTCCGTGAGCGTAGACCTCAAGGACCTCAAGCTCGAAAACTACGACATGATTGTCTTCTACAATCCGGCCGACGTGGTTTCACTCCAGGAGAATTTCCCGGAGTTCAGCCAGGGCGACATCAAGATGGTCTCCTACGGCAAGTCAATCGTGAAGGCCATGGAAGAGGCCGGTCTCAGGATCGACGTCAAGGCACCTTCACCGGAAGCGCCTTCGGTGGCAAGGGCAATCGAACTCTATCTCGAAAGCATGCAGTGATGGAGCGCATGACCCTTTCCAAGGAAGAACGGCTCTGTGGCAGGGATTCTGTCGCGGAGCTGTTTGCGCATGGAAAGAGCCTGTCCGCAGGATGTTTCCGCTGCCGTTTCCTTGCTAACGGGACGGAGCAGAGGCGTTTCATGGTGTCGGTCCCGAAGCGCAGTTTCAAAAGGGCCGTAAAGCGGAATCTGCTGAAACGCCGTATCCGTGAGGCCTACCGGCAGCAGAAAGCCCTTCTTCCCTCCGGCACCGACATCCTGTTCGTGTATACGGCCACTGAGGTACTGGAATACAATGAGATTTACGCTGCGGTGGGCGAGGCCCTTTCCGCGGTGAATAATGCCCTTCAGCCGTGAGCTGGCTGAGGAAAATACTCATTTTCCCCTTTGTGGCGCTCATCCGGTTCTACCAGTTGTGCATCAGCCCGTACACCCCTCCCAGCTGCCGTTTTACCCCAACCTGTTCACAGTACGCCCTCGAGGCCTTCCGCAAACACGGGCTGTTCAAGGGGCTCTACCTTACCGTAAGACGTCTTCTCCGCTGCCGCCCTGGCGGAGGAAGCGGCTATGATCCTGTTCCCTGATGCCGAAGAAAGAGAAAATAAGGAGCATGTTCGACTCGATTGCTCCGTCCTACGACAGGCTGAACCATCTTATGTCGCTCAATGTGGACAAACTGTGGAGACGGCATGCCCTTAAGGAAATCGTGGACGGAACGCCGCAGAACATTCTCGATGTGGCGTGCGGGACGGGCGATTCCACCATATCGGCCGCAAAGGCCGCCGCGGAAGGCAGCATAGTAACCGGGGCCGATATCTCCGAGGGCATGATGGCCCTCGTTGGGGACAAGGCCGCCCGCGAGGGCGTTTCGGACCGCATCAGGCTCGTCAACGCCGACGGCGAAGCCCTGCCTTTCGGGGAAGGGGAGTTCCACCGGGTAAGCTGCGCATTCGGAATCCGGAATTTCGAACACAAGGAAAAAGGACTTGAAGAGTTCTTCCGGGTGCTTTGCGATGGCGGAAAGGCGGTGATACTCGAGCTTTCCGTACCGCAGAACCGCTTCCTGAGGTGGCTCTACGACCTATATTTCATGCACATCATGCCATTCATAGGCGGAATGGTTTCCGGCGACAGGGCGGCCTACCGTTACCTGCCGGCATCGGTACATGCTTTCCCCGCCCCCGGGGTTTTCTGCGAGATGATGCGCTCGGCCGGATTCCGTGATGTAAGGTGCAAAAGCCTTTCTTTCGGCCTTTGCAGAATGTTTGTGGGAGAGAAATAATTGCTAACTTTGTAGACTTGACAAAAGAAAAGCGATGGATAAGAAGACATTCAACAAATGGAACTGGATTGTGGCAACGGCCGTGCTTCTGATATCGGCCTGCACCTACCTTTCCACAATAGAGCCCACCGCATCCTTCTGGGACTGCGGCGAGTTCATAGCCTCGTCATACAAGCTGGAGGTGGGACATCCCCCGGGAAACCCTGTGTTCCAGCTGTTTGCGCGTTTCTGCACCATGTTCGTGGGCCCCGCCCACGCTGCCATGGCAGTGAATGCGATGAGCGGCATACTGAGTGCCCTCACCATCTTCTTTCTCTACCTTACCACGGTGTTTTTCGCCGCAAGGCTGCTTAAACCCGAGTCCGACGGTTCCTTCACCCTGCCCCGCGCGATAGCGATAATGGGTTCCGGAGCCGTGGCCGCCCTTGCATACTGTTTCTCCGACACCTTCTGGTTCTCGGCCGTGGAGGGAGAAGTTTACGCCATGTCAAGCCTGTTCACGGCCCTTGTCTTCTGGGCCATGTGCCGCTGGTATGAAACGGCCGACGAGCCCCATTCCAACCGCTGGATAGTGCTCATCGCTTTCCTTATGGGCCTGAGCATCGGCGTACACCTTCTCAATCTGCTCACCATTCCTGCCTTCGTATTCATGTACTACTACCGCAAGAACGAAGACAAACAGCTTCCTTTCAAGAAACTGCTTGGTGTTTTCCTGATTGGAGTGGTGATAGAATTCGTCCTGGTCTACCTCTTCATCCCTTACCTCCCCAAGCTTGCGGCTTTCTTCGACCGCATCTTCGTGAACACCTTCCACCTGCCCTACAACAGCGGTGCGGTGTTCTTCATGGTGGCCCTGCTTGCTCTGTGCTTCTGGGGGCTTTTCCGCACCCTGAAGAGGGAAAAAGTGTTCCTCAACACGGTGGTCCTCTGCGTCACCACTCTGGTGATAGGATTCTCGCTCTTCTCGATAGTGATAATCCGCTCTTCGGTGAAGACTCCCACCAATGAGTACCAGCCCGACAACCCCTACACCCTTGTCCGTTATCTCAGCCGCGAACAGTACGGTTCCACCCCGCTCATTTACGGGCAGTATTTCGACGCTCCCTACGACCTTTCCACCGGAAAGTACTGGGCACCCCTCGGAGGGAAGTATGTTCACGCCACCGCTCCCGCGGAGGCCGATTATCTCCCGGAAGGAAAAATGTTCTTCCCCCGCATGTGGCAGGGCGGAGACCAGCGATACATAGACTTCTACCAGAGCTATACCAAGGGCCAGGGCCGTAGAATCCGCGGCGCCACCTACCGCAAGCCCAGCTTTGGGGCGAATATGGCCTACTTCTTCGACTACCAGCTGAACTGGATGTACTGGCGCTACTTCATGTGGAACTTCGTGGGAAGGCAGAACGACATCCACTCCCCGCTGCCGGGCAATATCTTCGACGGCAACTGGGAGAGCGGAATCACCTTCCTGGACGAGCTGCGTCTCGGCGACCAGAGCTTCGCCCCGGCGCCGCTCCGCGAGAACAAGGGCAAGAACCACTATTTCTTCCTGCCGCTTATACTTGGTCTCATCGGCCTCGTTTACCAGTTCGACAGAGACAAGAGAGGAAGCTGGATAGTGTTCCTGATGTTCTTCATGACGGGTATCGCCATTGTGCTGTATCTGAATCAGCCGCCCTACCAGGTGCGTGAGCGCGACTATGCCTACGCCGGTTCCTTCTATATGTACAGCCTCTGGATAGGGCTTGGAGTGCTCTGCATCTACGAGGCTGTGGACAAAGCGATGAAGTCGCAGTATTCCAAGTATGTGGCCGTCGGCGCAAGCGCCCTGTGCCTCGGCGTTCCCGCCCTGATGGCCGCCCAGAACTGGGACGACCACGACCGTTCCAACCGCTATACGGCCGTTGAGATGGCGAAAAACTACCTGAATTCAGTGGGCCCCAACGGCATTCTCATCACTCATGGAGACAACGATACCTTCCCTCTGTGGTATGCCCAGGAGGTGGAGAGCGTGAGGACCGACGTGCGCATCGTGAACACTTCCCTGCTTGGAACCGACTGGCACATAGACCAGATGAAATGGGCCTGCAACGAAAGCGCCCCGCTCCCGCTGACCGTGCCCCCGTCCCAGTACCTTTACGGCACCAACGAGTTCGTCTACATCGCCTATGACGACGGTACTCCCATGTATCTGAGCGACGTGATGGACATCTTCAAGGATCCTCAGATGAGGGTTCCACTCCAGGGCGGCATGAAAGTGGACTTCATCTGCGCCCGCAAGATAGTCATCCCCGTAAACAAGGAGAACTGCATCCGCTATGGAATAGTTCCCGCAATGTATGCCGACGACATTCCGGACGAGATTATGCTCACGATGTCGCAGGACAAGAACTATCTTTCGAAGCCGGAGCTCTTCATGCTGGATCTGCTCTCCAACTATCAGTGGGACCGTCCCATCTCGATGCTGAACATGGGCGGAGACCTGAACATAGGCCTTAAGGACTATCTGATGTACGATGGTTTCTCCTACAGGTTTACTCCGCTTCGCAACCGGATTGGCTCCACGGACGCCGGCCTGGTGGACCCCCTCGAGCTCTACGACAAGATGAAGAACGTCTTCACCTGGGACGCCCTGAGCCGCACCGACTGGTTCGTTGACTATCAGAACATGTACACCTTCCTGGGTGTGATGGGGCAGCGCCAGCTCTATGTGACCGTGGCCAACGCCCTTATGGACGCAGGCGAAACCGAAAAGGCCCTGGAGATGCTGGACCTCTGCCAGCAGAACTTCCCCGAGGCGAATTTCCCTCTGGAAACCCTTTCGCTGGGCTTCTCCGGCAACGACTACATGGTCCTTCAGATGATTCAGGACTACTACCTGCTGGGCGCTCCTGAAAAGGGCCTCGAACTCGGCACCCGTTTCGCCGACGAGCTCATGGAATGCGCCGGATTCTATATCTCATGGGGAGAGCTCGGCCAGGCCGAATTCGACCAGGCCGGCCGCATGCTCGTCTATCTTACGGATATTATGAACGAGGGCGGCAACTCCGAAGAGAGTGAAGCCATCCTTGACGACTTCCACAATCTCCTGTCCCTCGTCCTTCAGCAATAGAGTGCGAGGGCGTTGTGGAGAAAAGGGAATGAGGATGGTGTGACGTGGGCGTCGGCCTTTTATTCGCCCGCGGAACACCATCCTCATCCCGTCTTAATACTACACTATTATCGTTTTGCTCGTACGAAAATGGACAGGCCTCCCGAAGGATAGCTGCCTCACCCCCTTCCGGCAATTCGCACCTCCACCGTCCTCCGGCGTGATCCGGTTCCGGAGACTATGCATTTTCGGGCAAAAACGTCGACTCTCCCATACCAGATTGCATCCACGGTTGGTGACGGCCGCCGCGGAGCCGGGACATTGCCCAGAGCCCGGCGCAGCGGCGAGCCGTAGCCGCCGAGCCTGCTCTTCGCGAGGCGGCGGCACCTTCTTTTATCACTTTTTTGGGCCATCGGATTCTTTTTCTGGTGGCGGTGTAGTGGTTGCACCATGTGAATAAAGTAACCTAGTATACACAAAATACTATTTTTTTTGTATATTTGCGCTGTTGCGTAAACAGCAACATACATATTGAAAGCGTCAGCTTTTCCGTTGTGTTGAATCTGGACAATTCATGTAAAGACGGATATTGCGATGCTTGCATTGGCTGTATTGTAGGCTTTCTGCCTTCAACATGGCGATGTGAGTCAATCCATTATTCTCTTTACAGGCAGTCCAGAGCCCAACACAGGAGTAATACAGGATTGGCTCACACTTTCTTTATGCCACATAACCAACCATATTACAGATAGCATCAATAGGAACACAATCAACTAATAACCAATAAAATGAAAAGACTATTTACGACGCTACTGACGATGAGTCTCGCAGTGCTTCTTGTCTATGGACAAGATGGTGAGAGAGTAAGGGTAGATCCGGATCATGCAAGTTACTTTATTAAAGGAGACGTTATTATTACCCCTTCTGGCCAAGGTTCTGTCGATTATAGCTTGAGGAATATTGAAACAAGGGGCATCAGTTTTGATAATTTGGGCTCAATTCGAGGTTCAAATATGGACTACGCCGTTCGATTCCAGTTCTCCCATGCAGAAACAACGCATCCGGGAGGATTTACGGAAGGTCTGGACTTCTGGCGTTATGACGAAGATATACAGGAATGGCAGTATGACAGTGAAGTAACGCAGGGTGTTCCGGCTTTTGAAAGTACCAAAAACCTTGTAATGACAATTGTTATTGACTGTTCCACGTCCATTCAGGATAATTTCCGGGAGGTTAAAGAGATGACTAAAGAGCTCCTTAGGAATATGCTGCAGCAGTCATCAGGTGGCAATATCCGTGTTGGTATTATTGGCTTTTCTGCAAGTCTTACTTCGATGAGCATTATACCACTGACTTCATCCAATCTTAACAGGATGTATGACTTCATCGACAACAGGCTCGCCACAGCTAATGGAACAGCCATGTATCAGGCAATGGATGAAGCATACACCATGATGGATAACTATGTCAGGACTCCTTCAAATGGTATAAACTACGATAATTATGGAGGAGCCTGTATGATTACATTCACTGACGGTTTGGACCAGGCTTCGCAGAATATTGACAAGGGTATTTACACTGCCGATGATTATTATCGTTATGTGAGAGAGAACGTGTTAAATGCCAGGATTATGGGAGGTGAGTATGATAAGGAATACGTGTTCCTTCGTGGAAGTGATATCATGACTGACCGCCAGGCACAGAAATACCAGGGTATTGCAAGCAGTTTCTCTTCAAGAGCCCATGTGTCAAATGATTTTGCCACAGCTAAAAGAGAGTTCCAGAGTATTGCTCGTAATCTCACAACAAGATGGTCTCACCTACAATGCTTTATTCCTAAGGGAATTAGTGGAAAGGTTGCTTGGACTTTCAGTGAACCTAGGCGTTCAAGGCCGGCACCAGCCCCTGCTCCCGTTGTGGTTGCAACTAGGGAAGTGAGGCCCCTTTTAGGCTTGAAACTGGGCATAGGAACAGGCACCTCCTCCTATGATTACTATGATTACGTTTCTTCTTATACTGGCATTGCCATTAACATCGGCGCTGATATAGCGTTCCCAATTGGCTCTGAGAAATTTTCCGTAGGTGGATATGCTAATTTGGGCTTTAATGGCGGGGCTGAAGGAGTGAGTTTCTGTGTTGGTCCACTTGGTATGTACAATTTTGAGAATGGAAATGGTATTATGGCCGGTCTTGGATTAGGTGTGATTGATGGTGACGCTGGTTTTAATTTTAGGGCGGCATTCCATTTCAAGGGGCCTTGGTATGTTGGATTTGACAACTTGGTGGGCTATAGCTCACAAAGTTTAGTATTTGTAGGATTTGATTTTGGAAGAATCGGAAGAAGACGATAGGTTAATTGGTCTCCACTTTCCTTGTTTATCGCTTGGCGCGTACGAAAATGGACAGGGGCAGGGCTTTGCCGAAACTGTCGTTGAGGGCGAGCTCGCCGGATTCCATCCAGGAGAGCTTGCCGCGGAACGCCTCGCGTACCACGGTTTCACCGAGGGCTGCGCTGTAGCCGTTGGAATAGAGGTTCAGGACCATGAAAGAGTCCCTCTCTCCGAGAATATCACCCACATTCTGAAGAAGGCCGAACAGAAGTTCGTCCAGTTTCCATTTTTCACCGTCGGGCCCGTGACCGTAGGCCGGAGGGTCGAGGATAATGCCGTCGTAGCGGTTGCCGCGGCGCGCTTCCCGTTTGGCAAATTTAAGTGCGTCTTCAACCACCCAGCGAATTCCGTCAAGTCCGCTGCGCTCCATGTTTTCGCGTGCCCAGGTAACAACCTGACGCACTGAATCGAGGTGGGTGACATCGGCCCCGGCGCACTTTGCGGCGAGCGAAGCGGCTCCTGTATAGGCGAAGAGATTCAGGACTTTTGGTGCCGCCAGACCGTTTGCCTTGTGAATGCGGGAAATGCGGGAGGTCTCGCGGTAAATGAACTCCCAGTTCGGAGCCTGTTCGGGGAATACTCCAACGTGCTTGAAAGAGGTCAGGCCCAGCCTCAGAGAGAGGTGAAGGTCGGAGGCGGCGTGGGTCTCGGCATCCGGGGCACCGCTGTAGGAGATGCCCCACTGATCGTCGGCCTTTTTGGACTTTTCCCATGTTCCGCTGTCTTCCTTTCCGGCCTTGCCGAAACCGGCCCCGGGACGGAAGGTGACATGGGTGAGACGGACCCATTCCGCCTCGGGCATGGAAGGGTCCCATAGGGCCTTGGGTTCGGGCCTGCGGAGCACATATCTGCCGAAGCGTTCCAGTTTCTCTCCGTGACCGCTGTCCAGGAGCTCATAATCCTTCCAGTAGGATGCGGGAAATTCCAGTGCCATATCTTTTGCAATTTTCTGCAAAGTTAGTATTTATTCATTCAAAACAAATTGTTAACTTTGTAAGTTAAACCGTTTCAACCGGACAGAAAGTAAATTAAAACAATACAGATTATGCAACAGTTTATTGACAGCTACGACTTTAGCGGAAAAAAGGCCATTGTACGCGTTGATTTCAACGTTCCCCTGAATGAAAACTTCGAAATCACCGACGACACCCGCATCCGCCGTGCCATGCCCACCCTCAAGAAGGTTCTGGAGAAGGGCGGATCCCTGATTATCATGTCCCATCTGGGACGTCCCAAGAAAGTGGATCCCAAGTTCTCCCTCAAGCACATCGTGGGCCGCGTGAGCGAATGCCTCGGCGTCCCGGTCCAGTTCGCCGACGACTGCCAGAAGGCCGACGCCCAGGCTACAGCCCTGAAGCCCGGAGAGGCACTCCTGCTTGAGAACCTCCGTTACTATGCCGAGGAAGAAGGCAAACCCCGCGGACTTGCCGAGGACGCCTCCGAAGAGGAGAAGAAGGCCGCAAAGGCCGCCGTCAAGGAAAGCCAGAAGGCTTTTGTCAAGAAACTCGCATCCTATGCCGACTGCTACATCAACGACGCCTTCGGCACCGCCCACCGTGCACACGGCTCAACCGCCCTCATCGCCGAGTACTTCCCCAACGACAAGATGTTCGGCTACCTGATGGAAGGCGAAATCAAGGCTATCGACAACGTTCTCAAGAACGCCCAGCATCCTCTCACCGCCATCATCGGCGGCTCCAAGGTGAGCTCCAAGCTCGCCGTGCTGAAGAACCTCGTCGGCAAGGTGGACAACCTCATCATCGGCGGTGGTATGGGCTACACCTTCATCAAGGCACAGGGCGGCCACATCGGCCAGTCCCTGCACGAGGACGAACTCATCCCCGACGCACTTGAAATCATGAAGGAGGCAAAGGAGCGCGGAGTGAACCTCAGCCTTTCCGTTGCAACCGTCTGCGGCCAGAGCTTCGACAACGACACTCCCCGTCAGATTTTCCCCATCGACCAGATTCCCGACGGGTGGGAGGGCATGGACGCATCCCCGGCATCGCTCGAGAACTGGCGCAAGATCATCATGGCTTCCAAGACCATTCTCTGGAACGGCCCCGTGGGCGTGTTTGAGCTGCCCAACTTCGCAAAGGGTACCCTCCAGATTGCTCAGGACCTTGCCGATGCAACCGCACAGGGCGCTTTCACCCTCGTAGGCGGCGGCGACTCCGTTGCAGCAGTTACCCAGATGGGCTTCGCCGACAAGGTGAGCTATGTCTCCACCGGCGGTGGCGCAATGCTTGAGGCCATCGAAGGCAAGATTCTTCCCGGTATCGCAGCAATTCAGGACTAAATGAACCTGTTGTCGGTATATTGGAACCTAAGGCCGGAAATCTTCAGGATTGGCGGCTTTGAACTCAGGTGGTACTCGATCCTCTTCGTGAGCGGGTTCATCCTGGGCTGGTTCATCGTAAAGCGCTTCTTCCTCAGGGAGAAGATAGACGTGGCCCTTCTGGACCCCATGCTTTACATGCTCCTTATCTGCACCATAGTGGGCGCCCGGCTGGGGCATTGCATTTTCTACCAGCCGGACTACTACTTTGGCAGCTGGGCCGGGTTCTGGGAGATATTCCAGCCGTGGAAGGGCGGTCTCGCCAGCCATGGCGGAACGATAGCGATACTCCTGGGTATATGGTGGTACTCCAACAAGTACGGCCGTAAGTACGACTTCGACTACGTGTGGGTGCTTGACCATCTGGTGATCCCGGTTGCCTTCGCCGCTTGTTTCATACGTCTTGGAAACCTCTGCAATTCGGAGATTTACGGCGGTCCCACCGAGCTCCCCTGGGGCTTCATATTCGCCCGTAACGGAGAAACTGTGCCGTGCCATCCCACCCAGCTGTATGAAGGCCTTACGTATCTGCTGCTCGGGTTCGTCCTGCTGTGGCTCTACAATCACAGGCTGGAAAAAATGTATCGCGGAAGCTTCGTGGGCATCTTCCTCATCGTCTGTTTCGGCAGCCGTTTCCTGATTGAATTCGTGAAGAACCCCCAGGTGGCGTTCGAACAGGATATGGTCCTGAACATGGGCCAGCTTCTGAGCATTCCGTTCGTGCTGCTGGGAATCGGCTTCCTTGTATATGCCTACATCCGCAGGCAGCCGGCCATGGCCGTTCACCCGGAAAAGGCTCCGAAGAAGAAAGAGGAAACCCATTACGCCCGCCCTGTAAACCATTAGAATGAAAACGAACAGACTTCTCTTTGTGCTGATGCTGTTCATCCCGGTGGCGGCATCGGCACAATATCAGGGAGATGCGCGTCCGGCGACGGACTCCAGCGTAGTGATTACGCTCGACGACGCTCTCCGCATAGCCCTCTCCGGCAACGTCTCGGTCCAGGTGGCCGATATGGAAATCCAGAGGGCCGATTATGCCCGTAAAGGTTCTTACGGAGCCCTTTTCCCGCAGGTGAGCGCCTCCGGGATGTACAGCTTCGCCCTCCAGAAGCAGAAGGTTTATTTCGGCTCCGACAAATCCGAAGGCAGCAGTCAATCCAGCGGAATGTCCGGCATGATGTCTTCCATAATGGACCCCATCATGTATTATATCAACCAGCTGGTAGCCCAGCACCCCGGGCAGATTACCCCTTATACGGCTCCGTCAACGGACGACAGTTCCTCTTCGGAACCCATGGAGATGGGCCGTTCCAATTCGGTTACCCTGGGAATCAGCGCTTCCATGCCGCTGGTGAATTTCCAGCTGTGGGAGAGCCTCGGCCTTTCCGGCGACCAGGTGGAACTGGCAGTGGAGCAGGCCCGTGAGTCAAGGCTCGGAATGGTCACCCAGGTGAAGCAGGCCTACTATGCCGTCCTCATGGCAAAGGCCTCCTACGATGTCTACAACGCCGTTTTTGAAAACGCCGTCGAGAACTTCCGCCTTGTGGAGATGCGCTACAATGTGGCTAAGGCTTCGGAACTGGATCTCACCAGGGCCCAGTCCAACCTGGCCGCCGCCATTCCCAATCTGTACAATGCCGAGAACGCGATAAGCCTTGCCCTCTGGCAGCTCAAGGCCATAATGGGCGTGGATTTGGATATGGACATCGACGTGGCAGGCACACTCGAGGACTATGCAGAACACATGTTCTACGACATAAACGAAGGAGAATCGGCCTCGCTTGACGGCAACGCCCAGATGCGCGAACTCGCCCTGCAGGCGGAGATGATTTCCCGTCAGATACGTATGCAGCAGTACGCCTTCCTCCCTTCGATGGCGCTCACGTTTTCATACTCCTACCTTACCCAGAGCGATACCTTCAACCTGAGCCAGTGGAAGTGGTTCCCTTCGTCCACCATCAGCGTATCCCTGTCCATCCCCATCTTCTCCGGAGGCCAGCGCTACAATGCTGTCCGGCAGACGCGGATTCAGGCCGATGAACTCGAACTCCAGAGGCAGAATGCCGAAAGGCAGCTGAGAATCGGCATCCGCCAGAGCCTTTCCACCATGGATACCGCCATGAAGACTTACGACGCCGCAAAGGAAGCCCTGAATACGGCCGAGAAGGCCTGGGATATTGCCACAAGGAGTTTCCAGGTGGGAAAGAGCACTCTTACAGACCTTAACAACACCGAGCTGGTGCTCACGCAGACCCGTCTGCAGACGCTCCAGGCTGTCTACAGCTTTGTGGTGGCCAGGGCCGCCCTCGAGCAGACTCTGGGCTACGATTTCCTCGACGGCGAAGGCAACGTAAACCTGGAAGGCTCTTACGGAAACCAGCAAAATTAGAAAAACAGATATGAGCAGAAATACAGTCATAATTGTTCTGGCCGCCCTTGTTGCCGCCGCTTGCGGTTCCGGCAATTCCGGTTCGGACAATACCGCCACCTCCGCTTCGCCCGAGGCCGCAGTCCCCAATGTGGAAGTCGCTGTGGTAGAAGCAATGGACGTGCCGCAGGAGAGTATCTATTCATCTACCGTGCAGGCCAACGCCACCAATAACATCATGCCCCAGCAGGGCGGGCGCATCCGCAGGATCAACGTCGAGGTGGGCGATTATGTCTCACGCGGCCAGGTGCTTGCCGAGATGGACCGTCTCCAGCTCGACCAGCTGGCCCTGCAGATCCGCAACGACGAGGTCGAATACGAGAGGCTCAAATCGCTGTACGAGCAGGGCGGAGTCTCGGCCTCCGACTTCGAGGCCGCCGAACTGGCCTACCAGGTGCGTAAGTCCAACTACCAGAACCTCGAAGAAAACACCATTCTGAAGAGCCCCATAAGCGGTTACGTCACAGCCCGCAACTTCGACGCAGGCGACATGTTCTCCCTGACCGCGCCCATTTTCACCGTGCAGCAGGTGGTGCCCGTAAAGCTTCTCGTGGGCATTTCCGAAAGCGAATTCACCAGGGTAAAGAGGGGAGACTCGGTTACCCTTACCGTGGACGCCATTCCCGGAAGGGCCTTCACCGGCCGCATCGAACGCCTTTATCCCACCATCGACGCCACAACGCACACCTTCAAGGCCGAGGTAGTGGTATCCAACACGGACAGGGCCCTCCGTCCCGGCATGTATGCCAGGGTGAGCGTTAACTTCGGCACCCGCCATTCCATGGTGGTCCCGGACAGGGCCGTGGTGAAGCAGGACGGCACCGGACAGCGTTTCGTATATCTGCTCGGAGACGACAATGTGGTTTCTCTCGTGTCCGTTGGCACGGGACGCCATATCGGCGCTCAGTATGAGATCACTTCCGGCCTTGAGGAAGGCCAGACCGTGGTTGTGAAGGGCCAGGCCGCCCTCCGCGATGGTGTAACCGTCAATGTGCTTGAGCCGGCCCTATGAGTATCTACAGAACATCAGTGAACCATCCCGTAACCACGGGACTCGTCTTCCTGGCGCTGGCCATCCTGGGTGTGTTCGCGCTTACGCGCCTCCCGGTGGACAACCTTCCGGATGTGGAGTCCAACGTGATTATGGTCATGAGTTCGTATCCGGGAGCATCGGCCGAGGATGTCGAGAACAACCTCACCAAGGTGCTGGAGAATTCCCTGAACGGTGTTTCCAACCTTAAGAACATCACGTCCAATTCGCGTGAGAACATTGCCGTTCTCACCCTGGAATTCGAATACGGAACCGACATCGACGAGGCTACGAACGATGTGCGTGACAAACTGGACATGATAAGCCAGACGCTTCCGGACGGAGCCTCGCTGCCTTTCCTGTTCAAATTCAGCGTGGACGACATGCCCATCATGATTCTGGCGGCGACAGCCAACCAGAGCGTGAGTGCGCTGGACAAGATCCTGGACGACAGGGTGGCCACCCCGCTGGCCCGCGTTTCCGGCGTGGGTACCGTTTCGGTGGCCGGCGCGCCCAAGCGTGAAATTCAGGTTTACTGCGACCCCACCAAGCTCGAGGCCTATAATCTTTCGGTAGGCACCATTTCCCAGATAATCGCGGCCGAGAACCGCAACGTGCCTTCCGGAAGCATCGACATCGGCTCCGACACCTATACCCTCCGCATCAAGAAGGAATTCCAGGACCCGTCGGAACTTCTGGACGTGGTGGTGGGCTCGTTCGGTGGAGGCGCAGTTTATCTTCGTGACGTCGCAAGAATCGAGGATACGCTGGAGGAGAAGTCCCAGGAATCCTACACCAACGGAGTCCGCGGCGCCCAGATAATCATTCAGAAGCAGTCCGGTTACAACACGGTGGAGGTTATCCGCAAGGTAAAGAAAGAGCTTCAGCGCCTTCAGCACAACCTCCCTTCCGACATTCAGATTACCCAGGTCGTCGACAATTCGGACAATATTCTCCGAACCATAAACTCGCTGAAGGAGACCATCGCCATCACTTTCATAGTGGTCATGCTGGTGGTGTTCCTGTTCCTCGGGCGTTGGAGAGGCACCCTCATAGTGGTGCTCAGTATCCCCATCGCCCTGCTGGCGTCCCTGATGTACCTTTTTGCAACCGGAAATACGCTGAACATCATTTCGATGTCGGCCCTTTCCATCGCAATCGGTATGGTAGTGGACGATGCAATTGTAGTGCTCGAGAATGTGTCGTCGCATCTTGACAGGGGAGAGAAACCGGTGGAGGCCGCGGTGCACGGAACCGCCGAAGTGGGTATTTCCGTCATCGCGTCTACCCTGACAATGCTCTGCGTGTTCCTCCCGCTCACCATGATTTCGGGTATGGCCGGCATCATGTTCCGTCAGCTCGGATGGATTGTCTCAATCATCATGATTGTGTCCACAACCGCCGCCCTGACCCTGGTTCCCATGCTGTGCTCGCTGCTACTGAGCAACAAGCCCAAGACCGGAAAGCTCTACAAGATTGTCTTCACTCCCGTGAACAAGGCCCTCGACGGGATATCGGCCGGATATGCAAGGATGATAGCCTGGTGCATGAATCACAAGAAACTCATTATGATTCTTGCGGTGGTAATTTTTGCCGGTGTCCTCGCAGTTTATGTCCCGGGCATGAAGACGGAATATTTCCCCAATGCCGACCAGGGGCGTCTTTCGGCCTCGATTGAGCTGCCCATCGGTACGGCCCAGGACGTTACCCGTGAAGTGGCCGCCAGGATTTACGAAAAAATCCGTGAGGATGTTCCGGAAATCAAGGTCATGAGCTACCGCTTCGGCCAGGCCGATTCCGACAACGCTTTCGCCTCCATGCAGCAGAACGGAACGTATCTGATTTCCATGAACATAAACGTAGGCTCCATGGAGAACCGTGACCGTTCCGTCGCCGAGATTGCCGACGTCGTGCGCGCCGACCTCCGCCTCTTCCCTGAAATCAACCGTTTCAACGTGAACGAGGGTGGCGGCATGGGCGGTGCGGCTTCGGTCCAGCTGGAAATATACGGCTATGATTTCGAGACCACCGAAATCGCCGCAAGGCAGATCCGTGAGGCGATGATGGCCGATCCCAATTTCACCCAGGCCATTCTCTCCCGCGACCAGTACACGCCCGAGTACGAGATAGACTTCGACCGTGAAAAACTGGCCCTGAACGGGCTCTCGTCCGTCACCGCGGCGAGTGCCGTGTCGGCCGCTATGTCCGGTGCCGTGGGCTCCTATTACCGCGAATCCGGCGAGGAATACAACATCCGCGTCCGTTACGCACCGGAGTTCCGCACCAGTATCGAGGATATCGAGAATATAGTGATTTACAACAATCAGGGGCGTGGAATCAAGGTCCGTGACCTCGGCCGCATCGTGGAATCCAAGGTGCCTCCAACCATTCAGCGCAAGAACCGTGACCGCTACATCCGCGTGACAGGCATTGTGGCCCGCGGCCATACCCTCAGCCAGGCCGTGGAAGCCACCAACGCAATCATGGCCGCCAACCCTCTGCCGCAGGAACTCAGCTGGCAGATAGGCGGTGACTATGAAGACCAGCAGGATATGTTTGCAGACATGATTCTGCTGCTTATCCTGATTGTGATTCTGGTTTACATGGTCATGGCCTCCCAGTTCGAGTCGTTCATGGGGCCCTTCGTAATCATGTTCTCCATCCCCTTCGCCCTTGTGGGCGTTGCGCTCGGCAACATGGCCGGAGGCCTCGCCATCGGCGTAATGAGCCTTATCGGCATTATTATCCTCATGGGTATCGTGGTGAAGAACGGTATCGTGCTCATCGACTACACCATTCTCTGCCAGGAGAGGGGAATGAGCGTGAGGGAGTCGTCGGTAACGGCTGCCAAGAGCCGTCTGAGGCCCATCCTCATGACAACCCTCACCACGGTCCTCGGTATGCTGCCAATGGCTCTCGGGCGCGGCGAGGGTTCGGAAATGTGGCGTGGCCTGGGTACCACCGTGGCCTGGGGTCTTTCAATCTCGACTCTCATCACTCTTGTCATTATCCCCGTGCTTTACTGCGGCCTCACCGAACACCGGGAACGCCGCCGCGAACGCCGTAAACAGAAAGCAGCATGAAAGCTTTATTCGTAGTATACAATCAGGCCTACAATCAGGAGATTGTGGAGCTTCTTGAAACCTGTGGACAAAGGGGTTACACGGTTTGGACGGAGGTGGGAGGACGTGGCGGCCTGGACGGTGAGCCCCACCTCGGAAACCATGCCTGGCCCACCCAGAACCATGCCCTTATGAGTGTGGTGGAGGACTCCCTTGCTGCAAAGCTAATGGATCTTCTTGGAGAGACCGACAAGGCCAATCCCAAGCTTGGGCTGCGGGCCTATGTGCTCCCTGTGGACGATGCATTATAAAAAAAATATGTATATTTGCGGATGATAAACAGTTACTCAATATGGCAAAAGTAGCGACCAATACCAATTTCGATGACTTGCTGAAAGACAGCAAGCTCGTCATTGCCGACTTCTGGGCGACATGGTGCGGCCCCTGCCGGATGATAGCTCCGCTTCTGGACGAAGTCGAGGCCGAAATGGCCGACAAAATCAGCGTGGTGAAGGTCAATGTGGACGACGCCGACGAACTCGCAGCCCGTTTCCGCATTATGAACATCCCCACCCTGCTTTTCTTCAAGGGCGGTGTCCTCGTGGACAAGACCGTCGGCGCAATGCCCAAAAATCAGCTCGTAGAGAAAATTAACGCAAACCTATAAGATTATGAAAAGGATTCTTACAGCAGTCGTTCTCATGGTGGTTTCCGCCGCCATGGCACATGCTCAGCTCGGTATCGTAGGCGGTGTCACCGTTTCCGGTACTGAACTGGACACCAAAGACATTATGAATAATGCCAAGAATGTCAACCTCTATCATGTGGGTGTAGCATACAAGTCCGACCTCGGTATGGGCTTCGCCCTCCAGCCGGCCCTGACCTATCAGATGAAGGGTGCAAACCTTCAGGAAACCCTGGATGCCGGCGGTACCTCCACCGTCGTGAGCGAGATCAACACCAAGACCGGTTATGCCGAGCTCTCCCTTGGCATTCAGTTCGGTGTGGACCTTCTGGCATTCCGTCCCTACCTCTTCGCCGAGCCTTTCGTGGGCTATCAGGTGACCGGTAAGGAAGACTACAAGAATGCCGCTACCGACCTCATCTATGACGAGGATCAGAGAAACGTCGCCATTCAGGAGGCCAAGAACAAACTCGAGTATGGCTTCGGCGTCGGTATCGGCGTGGATGTCCTCGAACATCTCCAGCTTTCCCTTCAGTATTTCATGAACCTCGGTGCCCTCTACACGGACGGCACCATCGATGGCAACACCATGTGGAATACCGTCAAGAACAGCTATCAGGACATGAACAACTATCAGGGTGTAAAGGTCTCCCTGGCTCTGTTCTTCTAACAGAAACACAACGGTTTACAGGCAGCGCGTGAAGGAAGTTTCGCGCGCTGCTTTTTTCAATCGGTGATAAATGGGATTGGAGGAAATACGGTCTTTTCTGGCCCCGCATCTGGACGGGGTTGAGTCCATTATCGCGCAATCGCTCGCTACCGACATAGAGCTTCTCGACAGCACTAACCGCAGCATCCGTGAGCATGGCGGCAAGATGATCCGTCCCATTCTGTCGCTGCTTTCGGCGCTCGCCTGCGGCCGGATTAACGGCGACACCCTCCGTTATGCCGCCGCGGCCGAGATTCTGCACAACGCCACTCTCCTTCACGACGACGTGGTCGACGGCGCTTCCACCCGCCGTGGCCGTCCTACGGTATCGGCCCTCCTTGGCCCCGGGGCTTCGGTGCTCATCGGGGATTTCTGGCTGGTCCGCTGTGTACGGACGGTGATCGAGGCGTCGGCCAATAACGACGAGGTTACCGGGCTTTTCGCCAAAACCCTTTCCGACCTTTCCGAAGGCGAACTTCTCCAGATGCAGAAAGCATCTTCCGGCGACACTTCCGTCGACGACTATATCCGCATCGTCTACAGCAAGACGGCATCCCTTTTCGAAACTTCCGCCCGTGCCGCCGCAATCTCGGTAAAGGCTTCCCCTGAATATGTCGAGGCGCTTGGCAATTATGCTTCGGCCCTCGGTATAGCGTTCCAGATTAAAGACGACATCTTCGATTACGTGGAATCTCCTTCCACGGGCAAGCCCTGCGGTCTTGACCTTCTGGAACAGAAAATCACCATGCCTCTTCTCTGCGCATTCGAGGCCTGCCCGTCCCGAGAGGCCGAAATCCGCTGCATGGTAACCCGCATCGCCTCCGGAGGCGCCTCCGTGGCCGATATCACCGCCTTTGTCGCCGAAAACGACGGCGTGTCGCGCGCCACGGCTATCCTGGGCTCCTACATCTCAAAGGCGGTATCCTGCCTTGAGCCTCTTCCCGCCTCCGAGGCAAAATCGCATCTTTGCCAGCTCGCCCATTTTGTGGGCTCCCGCATCGCGTAAAAAAAGTGGGGCTTCGCAAAAATTTTTGGGAAAATTTTCGTAACTTGCACAAATTGCCGGAGTAGCGTTTTGTGCAAATGAAAGTTTACGGAAATACCTCCCTTGTTGCAGCCCTTGAGCAGATGGCGGAGAGCGGCCGTATTCCCCATGCCATATTGATGCATGAGGACGACGGTGGCGGTGCCCTGCCAATTGCAATCAACTTCCTGGAGAAGGTCTACGGGGGAAATCCGAGGGTGGAGAGGCTCATTCATCCGGACGTTCATTTCGTATTTCCGGTGGTGGGCGAGAAGGAACCGGTTTCCTCTCAGTTTGCCGCCGAATGGCGGGATTTGCTGCTTTCCAACCCCTATTTCACCGAAGCGGAAATGTACTCTGCGCTTGGCTTTGAAAAGAAGCAGGGAATCATAAACGTGAAGGAGGCCAGGACACTGCTCTCGAAACTGTCTCTCTCTGCCGTGGAGGGCGGATACCGGAGCGTGGTGATGTATCTTCCGGAAAAGATGAACCCTCAGGCTGCTAACGCCCTGCTGAAGATGGTGGAGGAGCCGCCGGAGAAGACTCTATTCCTGCTCATTACGCATGCGCCTGAAAGAGTCCTTACCACAATTTTTTCCCGCTGCCTCTTTATGAGGGTTCAGCCCCTGGACAGGGAAGTGAGGCGGGAGCTGCATCACTCCGATGCAGAATCCGCCGTTCAGAAGCTTATGGACGCTCTTCTGGATGCGCTTGTGAAAAAGAACCTTTCCGCCGCCCTGGAATTGGGAGAGGTGTTTGCCTCCCTTGAATCCAGGGATGTGCAGAAGGATTTCCTCCAGCTTGCGTCGGAGTGTTTCCGGAGCCTTTTCCTCATAAGGCAGGGCCTTGGTGAACTGGCCGACGTCCCTTCGGAAAAGAAGGCGGGCTATGAGACGGCGGCATCGGCCCTCAAGCCCACTTTTCCCCGCGCCGGAATGGCGGCCCTTGACAGGGCGATGCTGCTTCTGGAGCGCAATGTGAATCAGAAAATACTGTTCTCGGACCTTGTGGCCCGTCTATATACAAAAGCATAATGGATAACGAAAACGAAAGCATACAATACGACTGTTTCCGCGGCTGTACCGTGGAAATCGACGAGAAGACAGGAGCCGCGGAGGTGAACTACCGTCCCGGATGCTGCAAGCTGGAGGTTTACGACTACCTGAAGGGAATCTCCCAGGAGCAGTTCAATTCCTACTTCGAGGTCCGTTTCAAAAATACCCGCAAGGGAATCTACTTCAATGCATCCGGCCAGAGCATAAAGACCGGAGACCTCGTGGTGGTGGAAGCCCAGAACGGGCACGACCTTGGAATCGTCACCCTGGAAGGGCCCATTGTGGGGCGTCAGATGAAGTGCAGGGGAGTCGATCCCGAGACTCAGGAGCTGCGTAAGATTTACCGCAAGGCGCGCCCCTTCGACATCCAGCGCTGGCAGGAGGCCATCGCCCGCGAGCAGGAGACCATGATTCGCGCCCGCGTGCTGGCGAACAATCTCGGCCTTGAGATGAAAATCGGCGACGTGGAGTTTCAGGGAGACGGCACCAAGGCCATTTTCTACTATATTGCCGACGGAAGGGTAGACTTCCGCCAGCTCATCAAGGACTTCGCCGAAGAATTCCATATCAGGGTGGAGATGAAGCAGATCGGCGCACGTCAGGAGGCCGGACTTATCGGTGGCCTGGGTGTCTGCGGCAGGGAACTCTGCTGCGCCAATTACATCACGGAGTTCAAGTCCATAAGCACATCGGCGGCAAGGGTTCAGGATCTTTCCCTGAACCCCCAGAAGCTGGCCGGGCAGTGCGGCAAGCTGAAGTGCTGTCTCAACTATGAGGTGGCCGCCTACATGGATGCCCAGTCACGTATTCCAAAGGTGGTTGAACCGCTGGAGTTCGAGGATGGCCTGGCATATCTGGTGAAGACCGATATCCTCGCGCAGACGCTGTATTTCTCCTACGAAAAGGGCTCTCTCACCAATGTCTATCCCCTCAGTGCCGACGAAGTCCGTGACATTCAGGAGATGAACCGTCGCGGGGAGAGGCCGGAAACGCTGAAGAACGACGATATTCCCACTCCGGAATTCATCACCGCGGTGGGCGACGATTCCATATCGCGCTTCGACCCTGAACGCAAAAAACGCCGCCGCAAAAGCGGACGAGGCAGAAACCGGAAAAACCAGTCGAAATGAGGCGTGCCGCGTCGCTCATACTGCTCTGCATCCTTTGCGTTACGGCCTGCAGGGAGCCGCTCTCCCGCGAGGCTTTCGTAAAGGGGCCTGGGCCGTATGAGTTCAGCGTCCCCATGAATGACAGCACCGTTCTCTACGATTTCGATTTTTACACCCGAATAGACGCTTCTCCCGAGGACATCCGCGCCCTTTCGGACCTCCCTCTTTCAATTACCTGGACATCCCCTTCGGGGCAGCGCTTCACTGAGAGCGTCTTTCTTCCGCTCCAGGGCAGGACTTCCTTCTTCTCCAGGCAGATTCGTGAGCCTTACCGTGCCGGAATATCGCCCTGGGAGTACGGAGACTGGACCATGAGCGTTTTTGTGCCCGTCTCGGCCTCCGTGCCGGGGATGAGGGGCCTGGGACTGATTATTACAAAACGGCCATGGGACACGGAAAACTGAAGAAATTTGCAGAGAACGAGACTTTCCGCTGTCTGCTCCAGCCTTCCGCTTCGGAGGTTCTGGACAAAGTGGAGGGCTCAAGGGAACTCCGTCTCAGGGAACATCCTGTGAAGGGGCGCTGGGGGGAGACGGTCTTTGGCAATTCCAACCCCATCGTCCTGGAACTCGGCTGCGGAAAGGGGGACTATACGATTGCACTCGCGGAGCGCAATCCCGGGGTGAATTACATCGGGGTGGACATCAAGGGGGCAAGGCTTTGGAAAGGTGCTAAGTATGCTACGGAACACGCGCTTCCGAACGTGGCCTTCCTCAGGACCCGCATTGAATTCATAGAGGCTTTTTTCGGCCCCGGCGAGGTGAGTGAAATCTGGCTTACTTTCTCCGACCCTCAGCTCTCCGGCAGCGAGAACAGCCGCCTCTCGTCGCCGATGTTCCTCGAACGCTATCGTAAATTCCTTCGGGAGGACGGCCGTATCCGCCTAAAGACGGACTCCCGCTTCCTGTATGAATACACGCTTGCGGTGGTGAAGGAAAACGCCCTTGCAGTGCATTGTTCCTGCACGGACATCTATTCCAATCCTCCTGGGGACAAGGTTATAACGGAGGTTCAGACCTTCTACGAAACGATGTTCCTCGGGATGGGGCTTCCCATCACTTACCTGGAATTCGGAATCGGCCATGAAGGGCCGTTCCGCTCGCCGTCGTCCTTCGACGCCGCCTTCTGGAAGGAGGCCGAGGGGCCCAGAAGAAGTTTTTCGCATCAGCAGTAACTAATTGATATGGCTAAACTTATTTACACCATCGGAGAAGTCTCCGCTTTGCTCGGAGAGAATACATCCGCCGTGCGCTATTGGTGCAATTATTTTGAAAAGTTCGTGCATCCTGCAAGGAACGCGAAGGGTAACCGCCTCCTTCATCCGGAGGATGTGGAGACCCTGCGCCAGATCCAGTACATGGTCAAGACCCAGGGCCTTACCCTCGAGGGGGTGATGCAGCGTCTTGGCGAAGACCGCCGCCCGATTGAAAGCAGGGTGAAGGCGCTGGACATGCTGAAGGGAATCAAGGCCGAGCTTGAAGAAGTGAGGAAGACGCTATGAAGGTAAAGGATATCATTGCCGTCCTGGAGGAGTTTGCACCTCTCGGAATTCAGGAAAAGTGGGATAACAGCGGGCTCATAATCGGCTCGCCGGACAATGATGTACACGGCGTGATGCTGGGCTTCGACTGTACTCCGGAACTCATCGACGAGGCGGCCCTCGCCGGCTGCGACATGGTGGTCACCCATCATCCTCTCATTTTCAAGGGGATGAACCATATAGACCCCTTCGACTATCCGGTGGGCGCGGCGGTCTACAAGGCCGTCCAGGCCGGAATCGCGGTTTATGCCGCCCACACCACGGCCGACAAGGTAATCGCCGGAGTGAGCGGTGCCATGGCTCGGCGGCTCGGCCTTCTGGATATCGAGGTGCTGGAGCCGGAGGAAGACGGAAGCGTCGGCCTCGGAGCGGTCGGCAATCTTCCCGTTCCCATGACGGCCGGGGAAGTCCTGGAGATGGTGAAAGAGCGTTTCGGCCTTGGTGTTATCCGTCATTCCCGCCCCGTGGAGGGCCTCATTTCAAGGATCGCGGTTCTTGGCGGCTCCGGCGGAGGAGACATTCCTGCAGCCCGCGCCTCCGGCGCCCAGTTGTATATTACGGCCGACATTTCCTATCACAATTTCTTCACTTCGGGCGACTTCATGCTGATGGATATCGGCCATTTTGAGAGCGAAGTTGAGATTGTGGACATATTATTGGCCCTAATACGGAAAAAAATTCCTAACTTTGCAGACTGCGTGCGCGCATGCGTGAACAGGAACAATCCTGTCCACTATTTTGGAATTTAAGCAAACAGATTTATCATACATTTTTATGGCAACTAAGAAAACGACCGCCAAGAAGACAGTGGAAGCCCCTATCGACCAGAGGGAAACCTTCGTATCCCTGCAGAAAAATTTCGCCGACTCCGAAATGAGTGTGGCAGAAAAGCTCAAGACTCTCTATGAGCTTCAGGAAGCCGATTCGGAGATTGACAAGATAATCCAGCTGCGTGGTGAACTCCCCGCAGAGGTGGAGGCCCTCGAGCAGGAGATTGCATCCCTGAAGGAGCGCAGCGCTTCGCTGAACGCCCTGGTGGACCAGATGAACCGCAACATTGCGGATGCCAAGCTCTCCATTTCGGAGCACGACAGCATAATTGAAAAGTATCAGCGTCAGCTCGAGACCATCTCCAACTCCCGTGAATTCGACTCCCTCAACAAGGAAATCGAGAATCAGGAGCTTCTCCGCCAGATTGACGAGAAGACCATCAACGACACGCGTATGGAGATCAGCGCCCGCAAGGCCGAACTCGATGAGCTCAAGGACCGCATCGCACCGATGACCTGATGGCCAAGAAGCAGGAACTCGAAAACATCGTCGAGTCTACCGCCAAGGAGGAAGAGAAGCTCCGTGCACGCCGCGAAGAGTGCGCAGCCCGCATCGACGCCCGTACCATGAGCGCCTACGAGCGCATCCGCCAGAGCGTTCACAACCATCTCGCAGTGGTTTCCGTCTACAACGGCGACTCCTGCGGAGGCTGCTTCAACGCCATTACCCCCCAGCGTCGCGTGGAGATTGCTTCCAACCGCAAACTCATCATCTGCGAACACTGCGGCCGTATCATCATCAACCCCGACTTCGAATAGTATTCAGCCATGCCGGACCCCGTTAAAAAGACCGGCAGAAGGGAACAGCCGGTTTCTCTCGAGACCCTTCTGGGCAACAAGCCCCCTCAGGCCCTCGACGTAGAAGAGGCAGTTCTCGGAGCCATGCTCGTAGAGCCTTCCACCATCGACGAATCGATGGAGGAGCTCTCGCCGTCGTGTTTCTATGACGAGCATCACAGGATGATTTTCGAGGCCATGTCGGAGCTCGTGAATGAGCACGTTTCCATCGACCTCGTAACCGTGAGCGAAAGGCTCCGCTCCAAGGGTAATCTGGAGATTATCGGCGGCGCCGTGGCCCTTGCCGACCTCACCCGAAACATCGGTGCTGCCGCACATATTGAATACTACATCAAGATTCTCAAGCAGAAGACCATTCAGAGGGATCTTATCACCGCCTCGTATGAGATTCTGCGTCAGGCCTACGACGAGTCCACCAATGTGGACGACCTCATAGACAACGCCCAGTCCAAGGTGTTTGCGGCAATCCAGAACAATGTGAAGAGGGATGTCCAGGACATCGGCTCCATCATCAATTCCGTTCTGGACAACCTGCAGGAGCTTCAGGGCGTTACCGGTCCTTCCGGCGTGCCTTCGGGTTTCCCTTCGATCGACCGCGTTACCCAGGGCTGGCAGAAGAGCGACCTCATTATCCTCGCCGCCCGTCCTTCCGTAGGTAAGACCGCCTTTGCCCTGAACATAGCCAGAAATGCCGCCGTGGACGCTCAGATGCCGGTGGCGGTGTTCTCCCTCGAGATGTCGGCAGACCAGCTGGGCAAGCGCCTCATCACTACGGAATCCGGCCTCAGCGGAGAGAAAATCAAAGGCGGCGTTAAGCTCGAAGACTACGAATGGGTCCAGCTTGAAGACACCCTCAAGCGCCTTGCAAAAGCGCCGCTCTATATCGACGACACTCCCGGCATTCCCATCATGGAGTTCCGCACCAAGGCAAAGCGCCTGGTGAAGCAGAAGGGGGTTCGCCTGATTGTCGTGGACTATCTGCAGCTGATGCAGGGCCCTGCCGAGCTGCGTGGTCTGCGCGAGCAGGAAGTGGCAGCCATTTCCCGCACCCTCAAGGCCACCGCCAAGGAACTCAATATTCCCATCATCGCCCTTTCGCAGCTTTCCAGAAATGCAGTGCAGCGCACCGGCGGCACCGGCAAGCCCCAGCTCAGCGACCTCCGCGAATCCGGTTCCATCGAGCAGGACGCCGACATGGTCATCTTCATCCACAGGCCGGACTTCGTCGGGATGTCGGACAATCCCGAGGACCGCGAGAAGGCCATCATCGTCATTGCGAAACATCGTAACGGCGAGGTGTGCGACATCGAAATGAAGTACAAGTCGGGTCGCGTCAAATTCGTCGAGGCCGACCAGAGCCTGGACATGTACGAAGGCCGCGGTCCCGTGGCCAGCGGCGTGAACGAGGCTTCCGGCACGGATTATGACTTTGACAACCAGACCGTATATTGATGCCATCATGAGATTCCGTCTGGCAATACTGTCCCTTTTCGTCTCCGTTGCCGCATTTGCGCAGGGAGCCTGCCTTCCCGTCGGCAATATCCAGCCCTTCAGGGCGGGGGAGACCCTCAATTACATCATTTCCTTCAAGTGGAGGGCCGTCAACACCGACGTGGCATCGGCCGTGGTCCGTCTGGACAGCACCCTCTACCGTGGGGAGAGCGTCTATCACGCATCCCTGTCGGCCCGGACGGCGCGCTTTTTCGAGGCCTTCTTCAAGGTGAGGGAGAATTTCGACGGATGGTTCACCATAGACGGCCTTGAACCCCGCAAGTTCATCCGCGATACCCATGAAGGCAACTACTACGCCTACAATCTCTACACCTACGACTGGTCCAGCCGCACAATTCATGCAGCTCTGGACAGCAAGAGCCACGGACGCCGTTCCATAGACATCCCTCTTCCGGACTGCGCCTTCGACCTTCCCGCCCTGCTGTATTATTGCCGATGCATGGATCTGAGCCGTCTGAGGCAGAACTCCGTATATCATCTCACTTTTGCCATCGACGACGACGTGTATGTCCTCACTCTCAGTTTCAAGGGCCGGGAGACAATAAAACTCAAGGGAATTGGCTCTGTGAGATGCATGCGTTTCTCGCTCACGGTCGTGGCCGGAGAAATGTTCGAGGGCGACGAGGATATCGTGCTCTGGATATCGGACGACAACAACCGCCTTCCCGTATACTTCAAGGCCCCTCTGAAGGTGGGCGCCGTGGTGGGAAGGATGTCGAGTTATGAAGGGCTCCGGAATCCATTCTCATCCCTGATTAACCAGGGAAGGTAGGATGAAGGAGGAGGTATCACATAAAGGCCGTGTGGTCCGTACAGGTCCCGGAACGGTCGTGGTTGCAATTGAGCAGCAGGATGCCTGCTCCCAGTGCCATGCGGCCGGGCTGTGCACCCTCTCGAGTGCGGTCAAAAAGGAAATAGAGGTTCCCACCCGTGCCGTTTATGCGGAAGGGGATACAGTGGAAGTGGTGCTGAGCTCCTCAATGGGAATGAAAGCTGTGTTCCTGGCTTACTTTCTCCCTCTGGTGGTTCTGCTCGCCGTGGTCCTGGGCCTTCTTGAGGCCGGTGTGACCGAGCTTCCGGCTGCACTTTCGGGAATTGCCGCAACCGCCCTTTACTATTTTGTTTTATGGCTTTTCCGCAAAAGCCTTCGCAAGGAATATATTTTTACTATAAAAGACTGATTATATGAGCATTATCATCTGGACTATTGTGGTAATCACGGTGCTCGGCATTCTGCTGGCGCTGGTGCTTTACCTGGTAGCCATGCGCTTCAAGGTGGAGGAAGATCCCAGGATCGACCTCGTTGAGAAAGCGATGCCCGGAGCCAACTGCGGCGGTTGCGGCTTTGCCGGCTGCCGAGCCTTTGCCGAATCGGCCGTGAAATCAGGCAGCCTCGACGGGCATTTCTGCCCCGTGGGCGGCAATGACACGATGTCCGCCGTCGCCGGTATCCTCGGCTACGAGGTCAAGGCCCAGGCTCCCCGTGTGGCGGTGGTCCGCTGCAACGGAACGTGCAGCGCCCGTCCCAAGACCAACACCTACGACGGCTACCCTTCCTGCAAGGTGAAAGCCCAGCTCTACAGCGGCGACACGGCCTGTTCCTTCGGCTGTCTCGGCTGTGGGGACTGCGTCGAGGCCTGCCAGTTCGGCGCTCTTTCCATGGATGTTGAAACCGGTCTTCCGGTAGTGGACCAGGAAAAGTGCACGGCCTGCGGCGCCTGCGTCAAGGCTTGCCCGAAAGCCATCATCGAGCTAAGGCCGATGGGCCCCCGCGGCATGAGGGAGTATGTCTCCTGCGTGAACCGGGACAAGGGCCCTGCCGCAAAGAAGGCCTGCGCAAACGCCTGTATCGGCTGTGGTATCTGCGTAAAGACCTGCACGCACGAGGCGATAGTCCTGGAGAACAATGTCGCCTATATCGACGCTTCCAAGTGCAAGCTCTGCCGCGAATGCGAGGCCATGTGCCCTACAGGTGCCATCCACGGCGTGAACTTCCCCAAACCTCTGGACAAGGAAGCCGTCAAGACCAGAATCAAAGAACGTCAACTCAAAGCAAAGGAGGCCGCAAATGTCTAAGCACACTTTCTCGATAGGCGGCGTACATCCGCACGACAGCAAGATTTCCAGGGACTGCAGCATCCAGCCGCTGCCCCTTCCGCCCACGGTGTACCTTTCCCTCTCACAGCATATCGGCGCTCCGTCGAAACCCATCGTCGAGGTTGGTGACAAGGTGAAAGTGGGCCAGCCGGTCGCAGAACCGGGCGGCTTCGTCTCCGCTTTCATCCATTCTTCGGTGTCCGGTACGGTCAAATCCATCGGTTCCCGCAAAGACCTTGCGGGCAATCCCCAGATGTGCATCGAAATCGCCGTGGAGGGTGACGAATGGGCCGAGGGAATCGATACCACCGACACTCTCATTACCGCAATCCCCGAAGACAACAAGGCCATCATCGAGAAGATTCGTCTCGGAGGCGTCGTAGGTCTCGGAGGTGCGACCTTCCCCACTCACGTGAAGCTTTCACCGCCTCCCGGCTCCAAGTGTGAAAGGGTTATAATCAATGGCTGCGAGTGTGAGCCCTATCTTACCTCCGACTTCCGCGTCCTCCTCGAAAAGGGAGAGCAGGTGGTGGTGGGTGCGGCCATCCTCGCCCAGGTTATGGGAAATGTTCCCTGCACCATTGCAATCGAGGAGAACAAGCCCGAGGCCATCGCCCACATTAAAGAAGTCATTGTAAAGCTCGGATACAAGGGAATTGAGGTGATGCCCATGAAGATGCGTTATCCGCAGGGCGGTGAGAAACAGCTCATCGACGCCGTGATGCACCGTCAGGTGGGCTCCGGAGCCCTTCCCATCAGCGAGGGCGCCGTGGTCCAGAATGTCGGGACTGCAATCGCCGTATACGATGCCGTTCAGAAGAACAAGCCTCTCATCGACAACACCGTAACCATTACCGGTGAATGTTTCCCCAGGCAGGCCAACCTGCTTGTAAGGGTGGGAACCCCGCTCCAGTACATCCTCGATTATCTCGGAGGTATCCCGGAAGAAGCCGCCAAGGTTATCAGCGGCGGCCCCATGATGGGAAAGGCCGTTTCCAACCTGGAAGCCGCCACGCTCAAGGGTACCGGCGCCCTGCTGCTGCTCACCGAAAAGCAGACTCTCCGCGCTCCGGAATCCAACTGCATCCGCTGCGGAAAGTGTGCCGATGCCTGCCCCATGGGCCTCGAGCCTTTCCGTCTGAACCGTCTCGCCAAAGCCAACGATCTGGAAGAGCTGGAGAACAACTCCGTCCAGGACTGCATCGAGTGCGGCTGCTGCCTGTACTCCTGCCCGGCCCACATTCAGCTTCTCGACAATATCCGCCTCGCAAAGGCCGCCGTACTTGGCGCCATCCGTGCGAGGGCCGCTGCCGCAAAGGCTGCTCAGGACGCTAAAAAGTAACAGACTATGAGCAAGTTAATAGTATCTCCCAATCCTCACATCCATTCCAAGGACTCCACCCGGAGCCTTATGCTGGATGTGGTGATAGCCCTTGTCCCTGCAGTCATCTGCTCCGTAGTATTCTATGGCTGGATGGAACTGCTTGTGATGGCTGTGAGCGTTGGCTCCTGCCTGTTGCTGGAGTGGGCAATCACCCGTTTCATGCTCAAAAAGAATTCCACCATCGGAGACCTCTCCGCGGTGGTTACCGGTATACTCCTGGCACTGAACCTGCCTTACAACACTCCCTGGTGGGTGGTGTTCGTGGGTGCGGTGGTAGCCATCGGAGTCGCGAAGATGACCTTCGGCGGAATCGGCCAGAACATCTGGAATCCCGCCCTTGTGGGTCGAGTATTCCTGCTGGTTTCCTTCCCCACCTACATGACGGGCCGCTGGGCCGCACCCCAGGGCCTCTTCGGGGCCGATGCAGTTAGTGGCGCCACACCTCTTGGCGTAATCCAGGAGGGCCTTATGAAGGGTTCAACCGTTCAGGAGCTCACTTCCTCCTTCGATTACAAGGACCTCCTGTTCGCCAACCTCGGCGGCAGTGCGGGTGAAGTATGCGCTCTGGCCCTTCTTGCGGGCTTCATTTATCTTTGCGTCCGCAAGGTCATCAAGCCCTGGATTACCCTCAGCATTTTCGGAACCGTGGCCCTCGTTTCCCTCATCTTCTGGGGAATCGACCCTTCCCGTTTCACCGACCCTCTGTTCAACCTTCTCACCGGCGGTCTCATCCTGGGCGCATGTTTCATGGCCACGGACTATGTGACCTCGCCCATGAGCCTCTGGGGCGGAGTAGTGTTCGGTGTGGGAATCGGCTTCCTTACGATGATGATCCGTTACTTCGGCTCATATCCGGAGGGCGTGAGCTTCGCCATCCTTATCATGAACTCTGTGGTTCCTCTGCTTGACAGATGGTTCAAACAGAAAAAATTCGGGAGGAAATAGCTATGGCGGTAAAATCCAATCTGATTAACATGGTCCTGGTGCTGGGCCTTACCTGCCTGTTCTGCTCTGCAGTTCTGGGCGGGGCCTATGTGCTCACCAAGGAACCCATCGAACAGGCCGCGGCGGAAAAGACCAACCAGGCCATTTCCAAGGTACTGCCTCATTTCACCGATGTGGAATACAATGAGGCCGGCCGATATTACAAGGCCACCGACGGAGACATCCTCGTGGGATATGCCATCGAATCCACCGTGGTGGGCTTCGGCGGCCCTCTGTCGCTGATTGTGGGCATTACACCCGACGGCGTGGTCTACAATACTTCGGTGCTTTCGCATGCCGAGACTCCCGGCCTTGGCGCCAAATGCACCTCCGACGCACGCTTCATGGACCAGTGGAGGGGATTCGACCCCTCTGTCAAGACACTTGCCGTGAAGAATGACGGCGGAGACGTGGATGCCATCACCGCTTCCACCATCACCTCCCGCGCCTACACCCTGGCCGTGGAGAATGCCCTGAATGTGTTCAACGAACTGGAAGGAGGACAGAACAATGAGTAAGTTCAAACTGATTACCGACGGTCTGATTAAGAACAACCCGACCTTTGTCCTGCTGCTGGGAATGTGTCCCACGCTGGCTACCACCACATCGGCCATCAACGGCCTGTCCATGGGACTTGCCACTCTCTTCGTTCTTGTGCTTAGCAACATGGCCATCTCGGCCATCGCTCCCGTGGTGCCCGACAAGGTGCATATTCCGGTCTATATTGTGGTGATTGCCACCTTCGTCACCCTCCTCGAACTCCTTATGAAGGCCTACACTCCAGCCATATACGAGGCTCTTGGCCTGTTCATCCCGCTGATTGTGGTGAACTGCATAGTTCTCGGCCGTGCCGAGGCCTTTGCGGGAAAGAACGGCGTGCTCAGTTCCGCGTTCGATGGAATAGGCGTCGGCCTTGGTTTCACCTGCTCGCTCACTGTTCTCGGTCTCGTCCGCGAGATTCTGGGCTCGGGAAGCATGTTCGGCTGGAACTTTATCGGAGGTAACGACGGTATGCTGGCCTTCGTGATGGCCCCCGGCGCTTTCCTCTGCCTGGGTTACCTTATGGTCCTGTTCAACAAATTCCTCAAAAAGTAAGGCGCTATGGAGTATTTTCTCATTATAATCTCTGCGATATTCGTCAATAATATCGTCCTTGCCCAGTTTCTTGGAATATGCCCCTTCCTGGGCGTGTCCAACAAACTCTCCACGGCAACGGGAATGTCCATGGCGGTTTGCTTCGTCATTACCCTGGCAACGCTTGTGACCTATCTTGTGAACAAGTATCTGCTGGTTCCTTTCAATATCACCTTCCTCCAGACAATAGCCTTCATCCTGGTGATTGCAGCGCTTGTCCAGATGGTGGAAATCGTGCTGAAGAAACTGAGCCCCAGCCTTTATCAGGCACTCGGTATTTTCCTGCCCCTCATCACCACCAACTGCGCCGTACTTGGTGTTGCCATCAATGTGGTCACCAAGGAGTTCTCCTTTGTACCCGGCGGCACGCTGAACCTCGGCCAGGCCCTTGTCTACGCAGTTGCCACGTCGCTCGGTTACGGCCTTGCGATGGTAATCTTCGCGGGAATCCGTGAGCATCTCTCTATGAACAACGTGCCCAAGGCTTTCAAGGGCGTTCCCATCGCCATAATCAGCGTGGGCATCCTTGCGCTTGCCTTCATGGGCTTCAGTGGAATGGTCAAATAATTTAACCTGTACCAAAGATGAAAAGAATTATCGTTATTATCGCCGCCCTCGCAGTTTGCGTGAGCGCCGCCGCACAGCCCAAGGCTATCGGTGCCCGTTTCGGCTACGGAGCCGATAATTTTGTGGGCGCTGAATTCAGCTATGAGCACAACCTGAGCCTGTTCAACAGGGCCGACGACTTCCTCGAGCTGGAAGTAGGTGCATTTGCCGACAACAATGGTTTCAAGGGCACCGCCATGTACAACTTCACCATCTGGAAACCCGAATGGACCGACCGTGGCGACTGGGGAATGTATCTTGGCCCCGGTATCGGCGCAGGTCTTCTGAGGTATTACGATGTCGCAGCCGATGCTTACTATCTTCGTCCGCTCATCGACCTCGAGTTCCAGTTCGGTGTGGAATACACCTTCTGGTTCCCGCTTCAGGTTTCCGCCGATATCCGTCCTTTCATAGGATATCAGGTAAACGGCAAAGGTTTCTATCCGCATCTCTTCTCGGTGAACCTTGCTGCAAGGTACGCTTTCTGATTTTTTTCGGGGTTGGACTTTTCTGGCCCCGTTTTTGCTTTAAGCCCCACATAGTGTATTAATTAACCTTTAACCTAATACGGATATGAAGAGAAAGATTCTGTATTCCGCGCTTGTGGCAGCTATCGTATTGCCCCTGTCCTGCCAGAAGGACGATATTCTTGACTACTCCGGAACGGGGGCCTCCGGCCTTGAAGAGAACACCTCTGAAGTTGACGATGAGCAGAGCATCTCCGACGTTGAGTGGAACGCTTCCATCGGCATTGTCTTTTCCAACAGCGGCGCCGCCGCCGTATCGGGCGACACCAAAGGTATCGTGAGCGTAAGCGGCAACGATGTCACCGTGAACAACGCCACCGGAGAAAAGATTACCTACACCCTTTCCGGCGAAACCTCCGATGGTTTCTTCAAAGTTTACAGCGACACCAAACAGGCCATAGTCCTCGATGGCGTTTCCATTACCAACAAGCGCGGAGCCGCCATCAATAACCAGGGCAAAAAAACCTGTTTCATTCAGGTCCAGGGCACGAACAAGCTTGCCGACGGCACTTCTTACACGCTAACCCCCTCGACCGAGGACGAGAAAGCCGTGCTCTTTTCCGAAGGCCAGCTGGTATTTTCCGGTTCCGGCTCCCTCCTGGTGACTGCCAGCGGCAAAAGTGGTATTACCTCTGACGATTATATCGTCTTTGAAAACGCCCCTTCCATACAGGTCGTCTCTTCGTCCGGTCACGGAATCAGGGGTAAGGAGTATATCAATGTCAACGGCGGCTCAATCGACGTTACACTCACTTCTGCCGCCGTGGGCAAGAAGGGCTTCTGTTCCGACAGCCTGATTGTCTTCCACGGTGGTGAAACCGTAATAAGCTCCGCCGCACCCGCAGGCACCGTTGACGGCTCCCTCACCGGCGCCGCCGGAATCAAGGCCGACCAGGTGTTCCGTATGGAAGGCGGTTCCCTTACGGTACTTTGCAGCGGAAAGGGAAGCAAGGGTATAAAGAGCGGTGACGAGGACGAAGGTTACTCCGGAGCGATGCGCTTTGCCGGCGGCAGTGTGAACGTTACCTGCACCGGTGCCAATTACGGCACTTCTTCCGGCTGGGGCAGTTCTTCTTCGGATTCAAAATCGGCCAAGGGAATCAAATGTGACGGCAACATTGTCTTCTGCGGAAGCGAAGTGTCCGTTTCCTGTTCCGGCCATGAAGCAATAGAAGCGAAGGGGACCATGGATGTCTCCGGCGGCATTGTCTATGCCTATTCTTCCGCCGACGACGCCGTCAATTCCGCCGGCGATTTCACGGTTACGGGCGGTTTCCTCTGCGGCCATTCCACGGCCAACGACGGCCTGGATGCCAACGGGAACTTCTATATCAAGGGAGGAGTGGTGTATGCAATAGGCAAATCTTCCCCTGAGGTTGCCGTAGATGCCAACACCGAGGGCGGAAAGAAGCTGTATCTGAGCGGCGGCACCATAATCGCCATCGGCGGCCTTGAAAACGGTTCAAGCCTTACCCAGAGTTGTTACCAGGCCTCTTCCTGGAGCAAGAATACCTGGTATGGACTTACCATTGGTTCAACGGTTTACGCCTTCAAGACTCCTTCAAGCGGCGGCAGCGGCCTGGTGGTATCCGGAGCTTCGCAGCCAACGCTTTCAAGCGGCGTAACCGTGAGCGGTGGAGACAGTATCTTCAACGGCACTTTCATCTGCGGCGCCAGCCTTAGCGGTGGCACGTCGGTAAGCCTTACTTCCTATACCGGAGGCAGCGGCGGCCCCGGTGGCGGCGGCCCCGGTGGCGGTGGCCCCGGAGGCGGTGGCCGACCGTGGTAGCCCCTTCAATGGCCCCTCGGGGCAGCCGCGGAGCGGCGGGGGTTAAACAGGGGGTCCCAACGGAACACGCGAAAAAAGCCGGCCTAGCAGGCCGGCTTTCGCGTGATTCCGTTGGGACTCGAACCCAAGACCCACAGCTTAGAAGGCTGTTGCTCTATCCAGCTGAGCTACGGAACCGATTGGGAGTGCAAAGGTAGTGATTTTTCCGAAATCGGCAATAACTAGCGGGGAGAAATGGACAGAAGGAGCTGGACCTGCTGATTGACGGCTTCGGAGAAACCTTCCTGTCCTTCCGTGAAAGTGTCTACAAGCACACCGTTTTCGTGGGTGACGGAAAGGGACGCTATTCCCTTGCTGCAAATCTGGTATAACTGCTCCATGGAAGGGAACACATATACGAAATTGGTTTCGTCACGCGTTTGCTGCAGGTCTATTACCGAACCGTCGCGCAGAGTGAACCGTACCGCCGAATCGAAGGGGATGTGATATGAATCCTCAGTTCCGATCATGAACGACAGGTCGATATCCTCGGTGTTGGTGGCCTTGTAGTAGATATGCGTAAGGATTATGTTGTAGATGAAATGCTCTCCGTGGCCAACTACGGGGGACGATGTGGCCATCGTGCTGTTTAAGTTGTCCGTATAGGCCGCAAGGCGTATGTCGAGGTCGATGGTGGCGTCCGATGCGGCGACTATGGCATCCCTCTGGCGGCGGAGCATTGAGGAGAATTCGTCGGAAGAGAAGTTGCCCTGAACATAGTCTTCCGGCTCCCATCCCGTGACAATATCCACGCTGCGCACTCCGTGAAGGATGCGCTCCAGGTCGGCCGGTTCCACCGCGTATTTGGTGCGGTTCAGGTAAAGGCCGTTCTGCTGGCGACGCTTGGTGGCGGAGTCTTCACCTATCTGTTCCAGACGCACGAAACTGCCGCCGGAGAGATTCACGGCCATCTTCACACCTTTCGGAACGTTCGTGGACTTGTTCTGCTCCAGATTGATATACAGCAGGTAGAGGGAAGAACCGTCCGGGAATCCCACAAGCTCAAGCCTTGTCCAGGCCGGCACGTTTCCCAGCTGAAGCAGCTCATAATCCGTGGATATATGAGTCATTCCGCCGGAGCGGTAGTTGGTTCTGATATTCTGGGCCCGGAGCGAAACGCTCGCAAGCATGATAAGTGCGATTAAGAGAGTCTTTCTCATTTCAATAATAAAGTTTCCGGGGACAAATATACACTTTCTGTGCCAATTATTCTTATATTTGAAAGTTCAAAGTAATTTTTAACACCGATATACCATGACTTTTGCAATGATTGTGGAACTGCTTATCGTGCTCGCAGCCCTGTATGTGGGTTCACGATACGGTTCACTTGCGCTCGGCGCCATCTCCGGCATCGGCCTTGCCATTCTCGTTTTCGGCTTTGGCCTCAAGCCGGGAACGCCTCCCACCGACGTCATCTATATCATCATAGCAGCGGTGACCTGCGCCGGAACCCTGCAGGCTTCCGGAGGCATGGACTGGATGATTCAGATTGCCGAGAAACTGCTGCGGAAGCATCCGGAGCACATCACCTTCCTTGGCCCTCTCGTGACCTTCTTCCTCACCGTGCTGGTGGGAACCGGACATGTCGTTTACACCATCATGCCCATTATCTGCGACATCGCCCTTAAGAAGAACATCCGCCCTGAAAGGCCCTGCGGCGTGGCTTCCATCGCGTCCCAGGTGGGTATTACCTGCTCGCCCATCGCGGCCGCGGTAGTGGCTTTCGTTACCATTTCCAACGCAAACGGCTACATGGTGTCCATTCCGCAGGTGCTCATGGTGAGCATTCCTTCATGCGTTATCGGCCTTATGTGCGCCGCGCTGGCTTCCTACAAGAGGGGTAAGGACCTGGATGACGATCCCGAATTCCAGGCCCGCAAAGCCGACCCGGAGATCTACAAATACATGTATGTGAACAAGACCACCACGCTCGACAAGGAAATCACCAGGGAAGCCCGTCTCTCAGTATTCGTTTTCCTGGGTGCGCTGCTCGTGATAGTGGCATTCGCGTTCTGTCAGATGATTCATGTGGGCAGCGGGGAAACGCTTGCCCAGGCAAGCAATCTGCCGAAGATGAATATCAGTATCCAGATAATAATGCTTGTGGCGGCGGCGCTGAACATCATGTTGTGCAAGGTAGACCTTAAAAACTGCGTCTCCGGTTCGGTCTGGAAGTCCGGTATGGTTGCCGTGATAGCCATCTACGGTATTGCCTGGCTTGCCGATACCTACTTCGGCAACTATCTGGAGCAGATGAAAGCCATGCTCACCGACCTGGTGACGAACTATCCCTGGAGCATCGCCCTTGTGTTTTTCATGGTGTCCGTGCTGATTAATTCCCAGGGAGCTGTGGTTGTCGCCATGCTGCCTCTGGCCTATGAGCTGGGTATAGCCGGTCCTGTACTTCTTGGAGTGCTTCCCAGCGTTTACGGCTACTTCTTCATCCCGAATTATCCTTCAGACATAGCCACGGTGAACTTCGACCGTAGCGGAACCACGGTAATCGGCAAATATTTGCTGAACCACAGTTTCATGATGCCGGGCTTGATAAGCGTTTCGGTCTCCACCATAGTCGCTTACCTTATTACTAACGTACTGTTCCCTGGATATTTCGCCAGCTTTATTGTGCAGTAAAGCCGATGCTGTCGAAAAAGCGTGCGTACTGCATGCTGTGCAGATCGGTTGCAATGAGATCGTAGAGACCGTGCTGAAGCAGGACTTCGGCGCGGTCGCTTACTGAAGGTCCGTACAGGCCTTCAAGGGAGCCGGCGTTGCGCTGGAAGAGCGCACCGGCTTCTTTCAGGCGGAGATAGTCGCCCGGTTTGAGATAGAGATAGCGTTCGGGGTGGGCAAGGACCGGCTGGTAACCCATGTCCAGAAGACGACGGATTTCGTCTTCTGGAACAATGTCGCCAATCTTGCTGCCGTCGCTTATCGGAAGCTCCACAAGGATATGGTTTCCCTCCCAGGGGAGAAGCCAGCCCTTTTCAAGGACCTCCGGCCAGGTTTGCGGGATGAGCCTGTATTCCATCGAGGGGACAAGCTCGAGGGGAATGCCCTGCCGCTTCAGTTCTTCCCGGAGCGAATCACAGGCCCTTTTCACAACGTCCGGGGTGTTCGGATAGAGATGAGTCCTGTGGGAAGTACAGACGGCGCGCCCGTAGCCCCAGGAAACCTGCTTTGCCGCAAGCTCCACGGAGTCTTCCATACACCAGGCTCCGTCGTCTATTCCGGGAAGTATGTGACAGTGGCAGTCGGTTTTCATTTTTCAAGCAATTCTGCTTCAATCAATGGAAGAAGCTCTTCGTCGGCAGGGAGCCAATCCACGTCGTGAAGCTGTTCACGGGAGAGCCAGCGGGAAGCTTCATGCTCCATAAGGTGGAGGGCTTCCTTTTCAAGCGTGCACATGTAGCAGCGCATACTAAGGTGAAACTCCGGGTAGTCCCACTCCACGGTATGAAGCAGTTTGCCGATGCCGACGGAAGCATCCAGCTCCTCGCGGATTTCGCGTGCGAGGGCGGCTTCCGGGGCTTCGCCGGCTTCGACCTTGCCGCCCGGGAATTCCCAGCTGTCCTTCCACGGCCCGTAACCCCGCTGTGTGGCAAGGATGCGGTCTCCGTCGCGGATAATGGCGGCAACTACTTCAACACGCTTCAGCATAACGGTCTACTTGTAAATGTCGTCGGTAGAAATATCGCCCCAGCTGGGGAGGGACGGGTCGTACACAGTGGCGTCGATGGTGCGGTTCCGCCCAAGCATTACATCCTGTTCGAGGAAATCCTTCTCAAGGTCCCAGAGGACTTTAACATAGGCGGCCACATCGTGGGTGCGGTTGAGGTAGCGGTAAATGCTGTAGAAGAAGCCTTTTTTCGCGAATCGTTTTGCGATATAATCGCTGCCCCATATTCCACGGCCGAAGGCGCCGTAATGCTTGTAGGCAACGGCTCTGTCGGCCGTTCCGTGAAGCAGCAGGATGGGGCAGGGCTGCGAGGGGAAATCCGGAGCGCCACTGGTGCTGATGATGCCGCCGGCAAATGACATAACTCCCTTGAAATTGAATCCTTCCGGAAGAGAAGCGCGACGTCCGTGCAGGATGTCGTACTCGGTGGCAAGCGAAATGATTGCGCCGGCCGAATTCCCGGCGAGCACCATGTTGTCCACGTCTATCCCAAGCTCTTCGTTCGTCGCCAGATACTCTACGGCGGCGAATACGTCCTCAACACCCATCTGCTGCGACAGGTAGAACTGGTCGGAGGCCCTTACGGCACCCCTGAGACCCTTTCCCATCTTGTATCCCTTCATTCCCAGCCGGTAGTCTATGGCAACCACATTGTAGCCGTTCCCGTTCATGGTATGGAACCAGGGGAAATACCATTCGTCATTTCTGCTTCCGGCCACGAATCCGCCCCCGAACACGAACAGAATCGTGGGTTTGGCAATGCCCTGGAAACTGGTTTCGGAACCTTCTTCGGCATAATGGATATCGAGCCGCAGCTCGAGAGTATCCCTGACGGCATATACCCTGGTCGTCTGCGCCATGGCTGCCGCGCCCGCAAGGGCAAGTATAAAAAATGATATCAGTATTCTTTTCATTCTGCATCGGGTTTTGGCAGGGCGATGAAAGCGCGGGCGGAGCGCCCGTCTACGCAGATGCGGAGAGGGGCCTGCGTGCGCACGTGGCGCAGCCATCCGCTCTCGAAAACGGCGGGCATGGCGTCGAGCTCTGCCTGGTCGAGGCTGTCTTCGCTGCGTAGATATGGATCCACGTTTACGTATCCTGCGTTGAAGGAAGTCAGATTCTGGAAGAAATGCGTGCCCTGGCTGGGGTCTACCCGGAAGTCGGGCAGGGAGCATTCCACCAGGACCTTGGTTTCGGAAATGTCGCTCCAGCTTACCGGAACGCCAAGTGTGGGGATGCTGGAGCCCCAGCGGCCGAAACCTATTAGAACGTACTGACGGCCCTCTTCCCGCATGCGGGCATTAAGCTCGCGTAGCTCCGCGGCCATTTCCACGGTCTTCATCTTGTCGAAGGACTCCGCTTTCAGGTACACAATGTCGCAGATATCCGGAACCCATCCGGTCCCGAGGGCACTGTAAGATTCAACGACGGCGCCGGAAGTGTCCACTTTGTCCCAGTCGACATCGGCATATAGACTGTCGGACGATATGGGGCGTATCTGAAGGGGAGAGAAGGTGCCGGTGGACAGTTCGGCGGCGAATTCGATTTCAATGCCGCAGTTCATCTCGGCCGAACATATATCCAGAAGCTCCTTCACTATGGAAGCGAGGGGGAAAGTGCCGTAACGAAGGATGTGGGCGAAGGTTACAGCCTTGGGGCCTTCGGCCATGGGAGAGTCCACCATGCGCTGATTGTTGAGGTCGTAGGTGGAGACAACGTGGCGAAGGCCTTTGAACCGGTCGCACTGGTGGATGGGAATGCGCCGGAGGTTCACGGCGTCGTCGACCGAGGTCTTGAACTGTTCCGGCTGAAGGTCAAGGGCATACATCACCTGCTGTGTGTCGCGCATGGCGAGCTCCGGAGTGGAGGTTTGCAGGATGTGCTGGGGATGGGCGGGGGAGAAGCGGAGCACCTTTTCGCCGTCGACCACTGCCTTTCCAAGGCCGAAAGCGACTTTCGCCACACCTTCATCGGCCTTTTCGTGGCCGATGGGATAGAAATTGACGCTCCTTGCCACACCGGAGAGGGTGGGGAAGAAGCAGCCGTCGTCTTCGGCCCCGCAGATTTCCTGGAGGACGATGGCCATCTTCTCTTCCGAGATGACGTTTGCCGTTGCCGTGATGTATCCGCGGGAAGAGGCGAAATAGACCGATGCATATACGCTCTTGATGGCTTTTGAAAGCAGGCGGAGCTGCTGGTCTTCATTCTCGACAAGGGGTATCATATAGGTGGAATATACCCCTGCGAACGGCTGATAATATGAATCTTCCAGTTTGGAGGACGACCTCACGGCGATGGGCGCCTTCACAACCCTGATGAAGCTTCTGAGGGCGTCGACCAACTCCTGCGGCAGGTTGGACGAAACGAATTCCGAGAGAATCTCAGCGTCGGAAATATCTGAATTGATTACATAGTGAAGGCCGTTTTCGAGCAGGAAACGGTCGAAGAATTCGGTTGCAACGACCAGCGTGCGCGGAACAATCACATGCACCCCTTCCCATTTGTCGTACAGCCTGTTCTTGTACAGGATATGGTTCAGGAAGGCCAGGCCGCGAGCTTTTCCTCCAATTGAACCGTCTCCCACACGGGCGAACTGAATGGTGTCGTTGTAACTCTCCGGATCGAAGCGTGCCACCACCCCAAGGCTCTGGGAAACACGGTAGGAGTGAATCCCGGCCACGGCAGCGGTACGGAAGGCCTCGGTGCTTTCGAAAGTGACATTCTTGATGGAATAGCCCTCCTTGAAGATACCTCTTGCAAGCAGCCAGCGGGACACATAGTTCTTGCTCCGGAGTTTTTCGAGGTAGGCTTCCGGAAGCGTCGCGATGATTTCCTCCGCGCCCTGAAGGTTTTTGGCGCGGGCTATCTCCTTCCCACGGTTGTTGGTAACCACGAAATCGCCGAAACCGAACTCCCGGCCGATGTATTCAGACAGTTCGTGGGTTAGAGTCTTGGACCGTTTCATCAGGAAGCCGGCCCGGAGGCTTTCGGCCACGCTGCGCATGCTCTCCTGTGAACTCTGCATAAGGATAGGCATCTTGGGGATTTCCTTCCTTATCAGGCGGCAGAGGTCCACGCCTGCGTCGAGTTTTTCGCTTTCCGGCCTGTCGCCGCGGTGAAGGACGAAGCCGATGTCGGAAATGACACCCAGCAGGTTGTCCTTGTAGCGGTCGTAGAGCGAGACGGCGTCGTCGTAATTGGTTGCCATCAGAATCTTCGGCCTGGCCCGCTTGCGGAAAATCTGCTGCTCTTCGTTGAGGGCGTCCATGATTGCCGCAGCGTTCTGCTGGAGTACCAGCTTGTACAGCAGCGGGAGGTAGGTGGAGTAGTATCTCACCGAGTCTTCCACCAGAAGAATAGCCTGAACACCGCCTTCCAGAATGTCGTAGGGGGCGTTCAGGCTGTCTTCCAGCAGCTTGATTATTGCAATGATAAGGTCTGTGCTACCGCTCCAGTTGAAAATGTGGTCTATGCAGGAAAGGTCGTGGTCCTGCAGCTGCCGGCGGACCTGTTTGGAAAAGGACGTGAGAAGCACCACTGGGGTCTCCGCCGAGTATGACTTGATTCTGTTGGCGAAGTCGAAAACATCCACTTCACCCACATTGTACATGGTGATGACAAGGTCCCACCTTTCTCCGGCCATGGCCTTTGCAAGGGCTTCCGTGGTAGAATGCACCCGCTCGAATTCGGGCGGTCCGCTCAGGTTCAGCTCCGAATATTCGCGGGAGATGCGCATGTCGAGCCGGCCGTCTTCTTCCAGCGAAAAACTGTCGTAATTGTTGCAGACCAGCAGAATCCGGCGGATTCTTCGTGCCATTAGTGTGGGATTGTCTGTCATACCCGTTAAAGTCAGTTGAGGATGATTCACAAATATAGCTGTTTTTCTAAATAATTTCTTAAATTTGCGTCCATGTTTTACGGTCTTGCACTCAGTATCCGCCATCTGTTTTACGATAAGGGTTGGAAAAAGTCTTTCCCCACACCCGTTCCGGGAATCTGCGTGGGCAACGTCAGCGTAGGCGGAACCGGCAAGACACCCTTCACCGAACTCATCCTCAGGGAACTGCTCAAAAGCGACGACTGGGCTTATTCCAACATCGCCGTCCTCTCCCGTGGATACAAGCGCTCGTCCAAAGGATTCCAGAAAGTTACACGCGACGGCACGGCCGCATTCTTTGGCGACGAGCCCCTGCAGATAGCCAAGAAGTTCCCTTCCGTCACAGTAGCCGTAGACAAGGACAGGATCGAGGGTTGCCGTTTCCTTACCGAGCCGGAGCTCCTCCAGACAGACAAGAAGGCCCGCCGCTGCCTGGACAAGGATGTCCCGAAGACCGACATAGTCGTGCTTGACGACGCCTTCCAGTACCGCAGGCTCAGGGCGAATCTGAATATCGTCCTTATAGATTACAACCGACCTGTACACAAGGACCGCCTTCTTCCCTGGGGCCGCCTCCGCGACCTTCCTTCCCGTATGAAAAAGGCCGATGTGATTGTTGTCACGAAGTGTCCCGCATACATGGACGACTGGGAGCGGGAGAACTGGAAGCAGTATGTGAATCTGCGTCCGGAGCAGACGCTGCTATTCTCCACAATAAAATATGGAGAGATGAAGCCCCTCTTCCCCGAGGCCGACAGCCGCTACACCTATTCCAGCCGTCTGGTTCTTTTCGACGGAATTGCCAATGACGCCCCCCTGAGGAGTTTCCTTTCGGACAAATACAAGATAGTCAAGAAACTCCAGTTCCCGGACCACCACAAGTATTCGAATGCCGACGTGCGCGCAATTGCATCGGCCTCGGAGCATTTCCCGACGGCTTGTGTGGTGACCACGGAAAAGGATGCCCAGAGGGTACTTGACGTAAAAAAAATCCCCGCCCGTCTGAAGGAGAGGATGTTCTATATTCCTGTGGAGACCATGTTCCTTACCCCTGAGGAAGAGGCTGAATTCACTTCTGTGCTTTCACGGATTCGTCGTGAACAGTATTGAAGATTCTGTCTACGAAACTCTCTTCCAGGCCGTATTCAGCGGCCTGTTTGTGTATCCGCTCGAGCACTTTATCCCAGCGTGACGACTGAAGGATGGCCACATTGTGTTCCTTTTTCTGGATGCCTATCCTGCGGCTTGCATCCATCCTCTGAGCGAGCAGGGCAAGTATTTTCCCGTCGATGTCGTCAATCTCCGAGCGAAGGGCGTCGATGGCGCTGCGGTAGTCTGAATCGGCGGAATCCTTATCCCTTGTCCTGATTCTGCCAAGGAGGGAGAAGAACTCTTCCGGGGAAAGCTGCTGAGATGCATCGGAAAGGGCTGCGGAAGGGTTGCAGTGGCATTCTATCATTAGTCCGTCGAGCCCGAGGTCCATGGCTTTTATGGCGAGTTCGGGGACCAGTTCACGCCTTCCTGCCATGTGGGAAGGGTCGGCAAGGAAGGGAAGAAGGGGGAAGCGGCGGCGCATTTCAATGGCAAGATGCCAGAGCGGAGCGTTCCGGTAAGGCCCTGGGCCTTCGGTGGAGAAACCGCGCAAAACCATTCCCATTTCCCTGATTCCGCTGCGCTCCAGCCTTTCCAGCGCCCCTGTCCACAGGCCGATGTCGGGATTTACAGGGTTCTTGACCAGGACCGTCGCTTCCGAGCCCTCGAGGGCCGATGCGATTTCCTGGACCTGGAACGGGTTGGCGCTTGTGCGGGCTCCTATCCAGAGCATGTCTACGCCCGCCCTGAGGCATTCTTCCACGTGAGCGGCGCATGCCACTTCGGTGCAGACCGCCATGCCAGTCTCTTCCTTCACGAGTCGCAGCCACTCCAGGGCGGGGGAGCCCATGCCTTCGAAACCTCCGGGATGGGTCCGGGGTTTCCATATTCCGGCACGAAAAACGCGGACGCCCCCTTCATGGAGCCTCCGCGCAGTATCCAGAACCTGTCCCTGAGACTCTGCGCTGCAGGGACCGGCTATTATCAACGGCCGTTCTTCCAGGAACAAGGCTTAAACGGTGAGAATATCCTTTTCCTTGGCGGCGATGATGGCGTCAATGGCCTTGACGTACTTGTCGGTGACTTTCTGGAGCTCTTCCTCGCCTTCCTTCTCGCCGTCTTCGGAGAGGCCTTCGTTCTTCTGGGCCTTTTTGAGAAGGTCGATGCCGTCGCGGCGTGCATTGCGTACGGTGACCTTGGTGGTCTCGCCCTGAGCCTTTGCCTTCTTTATGAGTTCGCGGCGGCGCTCCTCAGTGAGGGCGGGCACCACGCAGCGGATGATTTCACCGTTGTTGGATGGAGTGAGACCCACGTTCGCGTCAAGGATGGCTTTCTCGATTTTGCCAATCATATTGCGCTCCCAAGGCTGGATTGCGATGGTCTTGGCGTCCGGAGTGGTTACCGAAGCCACCTGGTTGAGAGGTGTGGGAGTTCCGTAGTAATCCACTGTTACACCGTTGAATATGGCCGGAGATGCCTTTCCGACGCGATAGTTCTTGAGGTCCTCTTCGAGGAAGTCGACTGCCTCCTGCATTTTGAGGTCGGCCGCATCCACGATTTCTTTCGCTTTAGGTAACATAGTTCTTTCAGATTTTCGCAAAGATAAGAAAAAAAGTCTTATTTTTGTGAGTATAGAACAAAAACGACATGTTGAAGAAACTCCGTGTGCTGTTTGCACTGATTTTCTGGCTGGGAATAACGCTGCTCTTCCTGGTTTTTACCGGGGGACTGCACCGTTATCTGTCCTGGATGGCGAAGATTCAGCTGCTCCCCGCCGTAATGGCCGTGAACCTGGCCGTGATAGCCGCCCTTGTGCTGCTGACGCTGCTTTTTGGCAGAATTTACTGCTCCGTGATATGTCCTCTGGGGGTGTTTCAGGATGCGGTTTCGCATGTGGGTATTTCCGGGAAAAAACAGCCGTACGGCTACCGCAGGGAGATTAAATGGCTGCGTTACGGCGTGTGGGCCCTGTTTGTGATTGCTCTCATCGCCGGAATCCATGCCTTTGTGGCAATACTGGCCCCCTACAGCGCCTACGGCCGCATGGTCCAGAGCCTGCTTCAGCCGGTTTATATCTGGTTCAACAATATCTTCGCCCACATGGCCGAGCGTGCCGGAAGCTATGCGTTCTACAGCAAGGAAACCTGGTTCAGGAGCCTTCCGGTGCTCGTTGTGTCGCTTGTGACGCTGGTGATAATTGTGATCCTTTCCTTCCGCAGCGGCCGCACCTACTGCAACAGTATATGCCCCGTGGGCACAACGCTGAGTTTCTTCTCCCGCTTCTCCATGTTCCGCCCGGTAATCGACGTGGAGAAATGCCGCAACTGCAAGGCCTGCGAGCATAAATGCAAGGCGATGTGCATAGATATAGACAGCCACAGGATAGATTACAGCCGTTGCGTAGACTGCTTCAACTGCATTGGCGAATGCAAGTTCGACGCCCTGAAATACCGTTTTGCCTGGGGCCGCAAGGCTTCCGGGAACGCTCCTGCAGAGCCGAAGGGGGCCGATGCCTCCCGCCGCGCCTTCATAGCCTCCGGCGCCTTCCTTGCCGGCAGCGCGGTGCTTCATGCGCAGAAGAAGGTCGACGGCGGGCTTGCCTCAATTCTGGAAAAGCAGGAGGTGGAGAGGGACACCCCCATCACGCCTCCGGGCTCTTTGAGCGTAAGGGATTTCTACCGCCGCTGCACTGCCTGCCAGCTGTGTGTTGCCGAGTGCCCGAACAATGTGCTCCGGCCGTCTTCTTCGCTGGAGCGTTTCATGCAGCCTGAAATGGGCTATGAACGCGGATTCTGCCGTCCGGAGTGCACCCGTTGCTCCCAAATCTGTCCCTCCGGTGCGATTCGTCCCATCGGCAGGGAGGAAAAGACACAGTACCATATAGGCACGGCGAGGGTCAATCCGGAGCTGTGCATATCGGCAAAGGGCGAATCGCATTGCGGAAAATGCGTCCGGATGTGCCCTGTGGGCGCCCTCAGCATGGTTCAGGACCCTGAAACGGGGAACAGGCGTCCCGTCGTGGCGGAAGAAGTATGCATCGGCTGCGGCGCATGCGAACAGTATTGCCCTTCCCGTCCCATCAGCGCGATTGTGGTAAACGGTCGTGCACAACATCTGGATGTATGAAACGGAGAGATTTTATCAAGATAGGTTCCGCCGCCGCACTTGCTGCGGCCTGTGCCCCCAAGGGAGTGTTGAAAACTGCCGGAGAAGGCGCTCCCGCCGGCGAAATGGCCATGCGAACAAACCCCAACAACGGAGACAGGGTGTCACTTATCGGCTTCGGCTGCATGCGCTGGCCCATGATTCAGGATGCCGCCGGCAACGACATCATCGACCAGGAAGCGGTGAACGAGATGGTGGACTATGCCCTTGAGCATGGCATAAATTACTTCGACACCTCGCCCGCCTACCTTCAGGGGCAGTCGGAACGTGCCGCCGGAATCGCCCTTAGCCGCCATCCGAGGAGTTCCTACTTCCTTGCCACCAAACTGTCCAATTTCGGCGACGCCTCCACCGAGGCTTCCCTGCAGATGTACCGCGACTCGTTTTCGGAACTGCAGACAGACTACTTCGACTATTATCTCCTCCATGCCATCGGCGGAGGTGGTGTCCCGGTATTCGAGAAACGCTACATTGAAAACGGGGCCCTGGATTTTCTCCGGGGTGAAAAAGCAGCCGGCCGCATACGCAACCTGGGCTTCTCCTTCCATGGCAACCAGGAGACTTTCGACTATTTCATGAGCCTGCACGACAGCGATTTCATAAAGTGGGATTTCTGTCAGATAGAGATGAACTACATCGACTGGAACCATGCCGACGGCGTGCGCAACGTCAATGCATCCTATCTTTATGAGCAGCTTGAGGGGCGCGGTATCCCGGTGATCATCATGGAGCCCCTTCTCGGAGGCCGCCTTGCAAATGTCCCGGAAAGCATCTCCAGGCAGATGAAGGAAAGGGAACCGGAATGGAGCGCGGCCTCGTGGGCTTTCCGCTTCTGCGGTTCATATCCGGGTGTGCTCTGCATCCTGAGCGGAATGACCAATATGGATCCGCTCGTGGAGAATGTGAATACCTTCACCGGCTTCAGGCCTCTGGATGAGGACGGTCTGGAATTCCTGGAGAGGATGGCCGTCCAGACCATGGAATATCCCATGGTGAACTGTACCGGATGCAAATACTGCATGCCATGTCCCTGGGGCGTGGATATTCCGGGAGTGTTCCAGCACTACAACAGGTCCATTACCGAGGGCACTTATGCTCAGTCGGCAGCACAGAAGGATTACGCCAGGCTGAAAAGGGCCTACCTCGTGAGCTACGACCGTTCGGTGCAGTCGCTCCGTCAGGCCGACCGCTGCATCGGCTGCGGAGTGTGCCTGAGCCATTGCCCCCAGAGCATACCCATCCCGAGGGAACTGCGCCGCATAGCGAACTATGTGGAACAGCTCCGGCAGGATACCCTTGAATAGGGGATTAAATCTTCATGAATGTGCTTCTCTGACGCACCTGGCCATACTCGGTGACGAGGACGTACCGGCCGGGCGCGAGAGCCTTTACGGAAAGGGTGTAGGGCCTGTAGGCCGAGGACAGGAATTCGGTACGGAGAACTTCGGCGCCGGAGGCGGAAAGGACGGTGGCTTTCACTTTTACCAGTTCTGAAGTGTCGGTCCTCACGGTGAGATTGTCGCTGGTGCTGGTGGGATAAACGTCCACCGGATTGTTCGGATCCTTGACAATGAACTCCAGATTCATCGTCGTCTTTGCTCCAAGCAGGTCTGAGGCCGAAAGCCTCACAGGAATGGTTCCGCTCTTGAGACCTTTGAAGAAAAAGGTGAAGCTGCTTATCATACCCTCAAACGCATCCGAGTTGCCACTGTCTTCGAGAACGTAGGAGAGCGACTCGCCGTCTGGGTCGGAAAACACATTGTCGAGATTCAAAGAGTAGACTTCGTTCATTCGGACCAGAATGTGTTTGATGAACGAGGTGGAAACTTCCGGAGCGTGATTCTCCAGCACGGTATAGGTGAAACTGAGAGTGGCGGAAGCAGCGTCTGAATCCGTGGCGCTGATAACCACATTGTGAAGGCCGCTCTGGGATTCTGGACCAGTGACGGCAATGGTATATTTACCGTCACCGTTGTCGCTGAGATGGAATCCGGCGGGGGCCTCTTCAACTTTCACGGTAAAGCTTTTGCCGTCCTGGTGCATCACGGAGAAGCTTCCGGTGGCATTCTCGTGAGCTTTAATCTGAGCCGGGAGCTGGGTTGTCCAGGTGAATTTCGGGGCTTTGGGATTGGCTCCGTTGAATTCGAAGGCTCCGAGGGCATCCAGCTTGGGCCCTATTTTTTTGCTTCCGGTGAAATAGTCTGCGACGGCTCCGCCAAGCAGCATTTCCCGGCAGTTGCCGGCGGTGAATCCGGGCCCTCCGAAATACGAAACAAGGAGAGCGGCCACACCGGAAACATGGGGGCAGGCCATCGAGGTTCCAGCCCAGCCGCTGCCGCCGTATCCGGAGCTTGCGACATTGGTGGGAAGGGTGCTCCAGATGCTGTCGGAGGAGCCGTAGCCTTCTCCGCCCGGCGCTGCGATGTCAACCCAGTCTCCGTAGTTGGAGTAACTGGCTTTCTTGCCGTTCTGGTTAAAGGCGGAAACGCTTATCACAGGGTCGTAGGCGCAAATGGGGTCGTAGTCGATGTTCTCGTTGCCCGAGGCAAAGATCACGAGACCGCCCTTCATGGGAGAATCGGCCTTCTGGTTGCCGTTATTGTCGCATCCGGCATATTTGATAAAGTAGTCTATGCCGGCTTTCATCGCAGAGCTGATGGTCAGGCTCTTGAAATAGGAAAGCTCCTGGGCCGACACCACTCCGTCTTCGTTCGTATCGGCATAGTCTCCCCAGCTGTTCTGGGAGATGAGGGCTCCGTGATCGGCGCCCCATTTTATGGCGTTGGCGCAGCCCGAATCGGGGAGGCCGTCATATCCGGAGAAAATCTGGCACGACATCAGTCTGACGCCCCCGACCCCGTTTGCGGAATCGCCGCCGGCGATGCCGCAGAGGCCCACGCCGTTATTGTTCACGGCCGATATCGTACCGGCCACATGTGTGCCGTGTCCGGTGTCGGCGGAGCTGGTCCAGCTTAGATTGTAGTTTCCCTTGACAAAGTTGTAGCCGTGGTGGCCGCTGCCGTCGTCCCACATGTTTGCGGCGAGGTCCGGATGTGTGTAGCAGACTCCTTCGTCCACCACGCTCACGATAACGTTGGCGCTGCCGGTGCAATAGTTGCTCCAAACCTCTTCGACATTGATGTCGACACCCTCTTTGGTAGTGTTGATATAGTGCCACTGACGGCTGAGATAGGGGTCGTTGAAAACGGCGCGACGCCTCATCCGGCGGGCCGGTTCGGCAAGGGTGATTCCGGGAACGTTCATTGCCCCTTCCACCGCTTTCGTTACGGGAATGTCTTCAGTGAAGCGCACGTTGTAGAAACGGTGCAGTCCTTCCCGGCGTGTACGCTCCTCATATTCTCCGGCATAGGGGAACACTCTCTCCAGGGAAACGGCTCCCAGATCCTGCAGGAGTGCGGCCAGTGCGGGGGATTTAGTGGGCGCGGAGCCGCTTTCGAGCTCTTCTTCTATAAGTGAAAGCATGCTGTCGTCAAAGGCGACGGTAAGCATTCCGGGGGTCGCGTTCTCAACGATTGCAGAAGGGATTTCTTCGCTTTCAGCATCCTGTTTTACAGGCATTTCCTTCACGCAGGCGCAAAGGACCAAAAGCGAAAGTGCAACGAAATAGGTATGTTTTTTCATCTAATAGGCATGTTATAGGTCTTGCAAAGATAGGGAAAAAAGGGGTAAGATGCTTGCAAGAGTCAAAAAAAAATGCAAAATTTGCATCTTGCCTAAACTGAAATTTGGCATAAAACAGGAAAATATATCAACATTTAATGCTCATGAAAAGAATCAAACTGATTGCAGTGGCCCTATTCGCCTTGTTCTCGGTGGCAGCGTTCGCCCAGAACATCGTGGTGTCGGGTGTGGTCGTGGATGAGAGCGGACAGCCTGTGCCCGGCACGGCTGTCTTGTTGCCTGGAACCACCCGCGGAGCGGTCACGGACTTTGACGGATCATTCTCATTTACGGCCCCCGCAACGGCTACCATGGTGAAGGTCTCCAACCTCGGTTACGAGGAGCAGGAGATTCCCATTACCGGCCAGCCCCTGCGCATTGTCCTCGTGGAGTCGATGGAGACTCTGGACGAGGCCGTGGCCATAGGATACGGTTCGGCAAAGAAAATTGAATCCCTCGTGGGTTCCGTCACGACGGTGAACTCCCAGTCCATCAAAAATGCCCCCTCATCCTCTGCTCTGGATATGCTGCAGGGCCAGGTGGCAGGTCTGGCGGTTCTCACCTCCGGCGGTGTGGCCGGTGACAACTCCGTGTCCATGAAACTCCACGGCGTGGGTTCACTCACTTCGAGTTCGGCCCCTCTGTACATGATCGACGGTGTGCCGGCATCGGCCCGAAGCATCATGGCCCTGAACCCGAACGACATCGAGTCCATTTCCATCCTGAAGGACGCATCGGCAACCTCCATCTACGGTTCCCGTGCCGCGAACGGCGTCGTTTACGTGATTACCAAGACCGGTAGCTACAACAACAACGCAAGCGTCACCTTCCGTTCCCAGTACGGTATTTCCACAGTTACGGACAAGGCCCTGTACACCAACATGATGACCGGTCCCGAGCTGGCCGAATTCTGGAACATTGCCGGTATCCACTCCGCCAAATACATCCAGGAGACCTATTACGACAAGGGTTTCAATGCCGACACCCGCTGGCATGAATATGTGCAGCAGTACAACAACCCCCAGTACCAGAACGACCTCACCATCGAGGGCGGCGGCCAGAGGGTTGCATATGTGATCGGCATGTCCCAGTTCCACCAGAGAGGTTCCGCCATCGGCAACGTCTACGACCGTTACACCTTGCGTTCCAACCTCCAGGGCCGTCCCAAGGACTGGCTCAAGGTGGGTGCCAACCTCAACTTCTCTTACGACAGGAATATCCAGAACCCCAACTGGTCCAACTCCTCCAACAACAGGAACTACACCTCCGGAGCTCTGTCCTATCTTATCGTTCCCTTCTATCCCGCCATCGATCCCGAGACGGGCAAGGAGTATGAGAACGAGTATCCCGGCGGCCTTATCAACCACCACACCTACATGAAGAACCGTTACACTCCCACCGAGCGTCTCGGCATTGTGGGCAATATTTTCTCCCAGGTGGACTTCACCCGCAACCTCAAGTATAACTTCCGCGCGGGTGTCGACGGCTACATTTCCCGCTACCGCGGCCAGATGAACCCCGACTACTACCTCATGGGTGGTAGCGGATGGCGTTCCCGTACCACTGCTTACAGTTATACGGCTTCTGTCACAAACACCCTGGAATACAGTTTCCAGATTGGCAACAGCCACAAGTTCACCCTTCTGGCTGGCCAGGAAGGCATTTTCAACGATTACGATTACTGGGCTGCTTCTTCCGAGCAGATTACCAACCCCCGTATCGTGCGCCTTCAGTCCGGCGATGCCAGTACTTATGATGTGAGCGAATCCCAGAGTCAGAGTTCCTTCCTCTCTTTCTTCGGACATGCCGAATACACCCTTATGGAGCGTTACATCTTCGACGCTACCATCCGTTCCGACGCTTCGTCCCGTTTCGGTGCCGATACCCGCTGGGGTACATTCTGGTCCGTTGGCGGAATGTGGCGCCTCAAGAAGGAGGAATTCCTGAAGAGCCTCCTCTGGCTCAACGACCTCAGCTTCAAGATGAGCTACGGTACCCAGGGTAACGCCGCCATCGGCGACTATCAGGCTCTCGGCCTTCTCGGCGGCTCGTCTTCGTCCTACAACGGCCAGTCCGGACTGTATTTCGCCCAGCCCGCCAACCCGGACCTCACTTGGGAAAAGCAGGGGCTCCTCACCGTGGCCCTCATCGGTAAGGTGATCGACCGCTTCGACTTCGACATCGAGTGGTACAACCGCCAGACCACCGACATGCTTATGAGCGTTCCCTATCCCGCAACTACCGGCTTCACCTCCAGGATGGAGAATGTGGGCGGCCTGCGCAACCGTGGTATAGACATCACCCTCGGTTACGATGTGTACCGTTCCCGTGATGCCTATGTGAGGGTAGGAACCACTTTCAACTACAACCAGGAAAAGATCACCAAACTCTTCAACGGCCTTGACCGTTGGGAGATTGAAGGAACCGGCATCGCCTATGTGGTGGGACATCCCGTGATGTACTACACTCCCATTTATGCAGGCGTGAACCGTGATACCGGCGTGCAGCAGTGGTATGTCCCCGGAGACGACGTCGATGTAACAACCACCGAGGCCGTTACCGAGGTGTTCGACGAGGTGGCTCTCACCCAGAACACCGGCATCCGCCGCAATGCCCCCATCTACGGCGGCTTCTCGATGTCGGGTGCATGGAAGAGCCTCAGTTTCATGGTGGACTTCGCCTATGTGATAGGCAAGTACATGCAGAACAACGATATGTTCTTCTATGCCAACCCCAACCGCTTTGCCGACAACAACCAGCACAAGGGCATCAGCGATTTCTGGACCGAAACCAACCGGGATGCAAAATGGCCCGACTGGCGTCAGGGACAGTCCATGCAGTTCGACACCCACATCCTGGAGGATGCGTCGTTCCTGCGCCTGAAGAACCTGCAGGTCGCCTATGCGATTCCGCAGAGCGTCCTTTCCCGTCAGAATGTGTTCTCCGACGTGAAATTCACCTTCACCGGACGTAACCTCCTGACCTTCACCAAGTACTCCGGTATCGACCCGGAAGACGACACCAACGTCTCCCTCGGCCTTCCGGCGAACTCCAAGCAGATTCTCTTCGGTATCGAAGTAACCTTCTAAGCGAGTATGACTATGAAAAAGATCAACATATTCCTTTCAATCCTCGCAGCCCTTTCACTTTCGGCCTGCTCCCTTGACCTGGAACCCACAACCGCCACCGTGTATGACGGCGTCCATCTTGTGGTGACCGGAGAAGACCTTATGGCTGCGGAGGCCGGTTTCATGGATGCATATCGTGCAATCCACAACGGAATGTACTCCACCACCGAGGAACTTATGCTCGACGGCTTCAACGCCACCGCAAGCTTCGGTAACAACTATGGTTCGGTACACCGTACGGACGATTCCTATACCTCCAGTGACGACTATATCGACTCCTACTGGCAGAACCATTATGTAGTGATAGGCCGATACAACAACCTCATCGACGACATTTCCATCGCCGAAAATGTGCCCGAAGGCTATGAGGAGGCCGCTTCCATCATTCTTGGAGAAGCCTACTTCTGCAGGGCCGAGGCTTATCTGAACCTCGTCCGCCACTACGGCAAGGACTATGATCCAGCCGATGCGGTTTCGCTCGGTGTCCCGGTAGTGCTCCACTACGACCTGAACGGCCGTCCCGCAAGGAATACCGTTCACGAGGTTTACGACCAGATCAAGAACGACCTCGACAGCGCCGCCGTACATCTTGCCGCCGTTCCCGGAGAGCTTATGGCCGCATATCCCACCATGGACTGCGTCAATGCCCTCTATGCCCGTTATTATCTCGACACTGAGGATTACGACAATGCCGTGACCGCTGCGAACACTGTAATCGCCACCGGCCGCTATACGCTTTCGAACACCATTGAAAAGCTCACCGCCGAGTTCGTGAACGACGCCGGTACCGAGGCTATCATGCAGCTTCCCGGCAACCAGAACTCCGAGCCCGTGAACAGCAACAGCGTATATACCAGCATGGGTAATTCCCAGGATCACGGACAGGTTTTCAACTCTCTGTATCTGCCCAGCCGCAAGCTTGTGGACTCCTATTCCACTACCGATATCCGCGGCCGCGTATGGCTTTCCACCACGGACTATTACACAGAGATCAACGGATCCTACTACCGCGGCAACTTCGCCACCTTCGTAAAGTATTTCGGTAACCCCAACCTTTACAGCGGTACTCCCAATGGCGCCCAGATGATCAAACCCTACATGATCAGCGAAATGTATCTCATCAAGGCCGAAGCCCAGAACATGGGCGGACATGCCGCCGATGCGAAGACCACCCTCAACGCACTCCAGACCGCCCGTGGAGCCGAGCTTACTTCCGGCTCGATGACCAACATCCAGAACGAGTGGTTCCGTGAAACCGTTGGCGAGGGTCTCCGCCTGAGCTGCCTCAAGCGCTGGCACATCGGCTTCGACGCCCGTGAGGGCCAGCCCGGCGCCCTTGCCGTGAACGCCATCATGACCGGCACCTACTACGACCAGCGTTCCTTTGCCGACGACGACTATCATCTTGTATGGCCCGTGCCTGCAAGCCAGATCCGTCTGAATCCGAACCTCGTTCAGAACGCTCCTTATGGACAGTAATCTCAGCAGAAACGAAATGACTATGAAAAAGATATTTATCGGCGCATTCGCCCTTGCTCTGGCTGCTATGGTATCCTGCAACAGGAATGAGAGTTTCAAGCACATCCCCTTCGTGTATTTCGAATCTTCCTCAATTTCTGTCTACGAAGATGCAGGAACCGTACGGATTCCCGTCTATGCATCCACTGACGAGGATTTCACTCTCTCTTTCGTGACCGTCGACGGTACCAAGATCGACAAGGCTACCGGTATGGAGGTCCCCAACGGAAAGGCGGGTGAAGACTACGCAGTGAAGGACAATGATGCGGCTATCATCCACTTCAACGCTTCCGACGACGTAAAGTACATCGAGGTTAACATCACCGACCGCACCGGTGTCCTCACCGGAAACAAGGATTTCACAATCAAGCTGAATTCCGCAGGCAACGATGTTTCCCTTGGCGGTTTCTCAACCTGCAAGGTGACCATCATCGACAATGACCACCCGCTCAAGGAAATCCTCGGCCCCTACGCCGCCACCGGTACGAGCCTCTTCTCCGGAACCGTAGAAGAATGGACCCTTACCATGGTCGCAGACCCCGACGACTATTTCAAAGTATGGTTCGACGGTATTCTCAAGGACTTCGAAGGCGATTATCTGAGTGGCGCCGATGGAAAGAACCATGCCATTTACGGCACGTTCAACAAGATCGACGACATCACGGCCAATCTTTCGACCATCACCATTCCCGGCGGTCAGAAGTTTGCAGACCCGTACAACGGTAACGACATTTCCATCGTGTATGTGTCCGGCAACAGCTTCAGCCCCACAAACGACATCTCCTTATCCAGGAAGGATGACGGTACCGGCTATGTGGCCAACAGCGGATGGGGCTCCCGTGTGGGAAGCACCACCAGCTTCTACGAGATCATCGGCAGCAACCCCCAGCCGACCTTCATCAAAAAGTAACTCATAAAACAATTTGAATATGAAAATGAACTTCTGGAAAACTGCAATTGCGACCCTTTGCGTCGCCTTTGCATTTACAGCTTGTCACACGGAGCAGAAAGCTGTTCCCAGTGTAAGCCTTGCAGCCGGCGGTGCCGCTTTCGTAAACGGCGAAGCCACCGTGCTCGTGAATCTTTCCACAAAGGCTCCTTCCGATGTGAAAGTCGTTCTGGAGGCCGCAGGAACTCTCCCCGACTCTAATCTTGAATTTGAGAAATCAGTAACGGTTCCCAAGGGATCTTCCGCTGCAACCGTTTCCGTTAAGGTCAAGCCCGACGGTCTCGAGGCAAAGAGCTACGATGCGGTTATCTCCATCGTATCCGTAACCAACGGCGAACTCGGCTCTCCCAAGTCCGTCACTATCAACTACGACGCTTCCGGTCTTGAGAAGGCCGTGGTGAACATCGACGCCGACAGTGAGTTCTCCGCCGAGAACAAGGCTACCGTCACCATCAGCCTGAGGAAGGCCGCCGCCGAGGATGTGTCCGTTAAATTCGCCGTGGGTGAGAATGTTGCAAGCGGCAAGACTCCCATCCCCGCCGAGGCACTTTCCTTCACCAACCCCGCCGTTGTCCCGGCCGGTTCCAAGGAACTCGAACTCGTGGTTACCGTAGACCCCACCAAGATTGTAAACGGTAAGGCATATCAGGCCGACCTCATCATCGAATCCGTCTCCTCCAATGCAAAGGTCGGTACCGATGTCGAGGTATTCATCGACTTCCGTTCGGCAATCGTCGCCAATCTGCGCAACGACTGGTCCGTCACCTTCAAGGGTGAATATGAAAAGGACGGCAATGTATATCACGACATAGAGGTCGACGGTGTTGGTGAGAACGGTACGTACTACATCTTCGTTTACGAAAAAGGTGTCGTCGCCGCCAATTTCGCCACCGTCTCCGAGTATCTTGACTACATGGAAGTAAACGCTGTTGGCCCCGCAATCGGCACCGAGGATGCATACCGCATCAAGCAGGGTGAGACCGGATGGCTCTATCAGAAGTTCCCTGTGGGCGAATATGAAATCTGGCTTGCGGGTTGTGACGAAACCGGTCACCTGACCGGAGACTACAACACCTCCACCTTTGAAATCGAGCCCACTGCCGAAATGAAGGAAGCATACGAAAAGTTCCTTGGTGAATGGCAGCTCTCCAGTCCGAAGCTCACCTGGACCATCAGCCAGAAGACCTTCGGTTCCACCTACATCATCACCGGTATCGAAGGCCTCGACTACGAGGTTATCGCCTATCTCAACGAGGATCTCGAACTCGAGATTTACGCCCAGTCCGGCATCGACGACAACTATGAGTTCACTTACGATGGTTCTACCTACAACTGCGAAGTCGGCCTGTATGGTATCGACAACGGTGAAGGCTATTTCTGGACAGGCGAATACCTGATCTGCACCGGCAGTTTCGACGAAGACGGCAATATCGTGCTGACTCCCGGAACTGTGAGTGACGGTACCAATACCTATAGCCTTGCCACGATGAACTTCATCGCCATCGACAAGGCCGGCAACGGTGCATTCTTTCTCACCAAAAGTTCCTGCAGCCTGCCCAACATGCTTATCAACCCGAATAACAAAGAAGAGGAGAACACTCCCGTAGTGAACGCCTCCTTCGACGACTTCATCGGCTCATGGGTCTTCGGCGGCTATGTGTTCGAGATTTCTGCCGGTTCCGAGGCAAATACCTATGTATTCTCTGCCGGTGACGACCTGGATGCCGTGGCCAAGTTCGAGGATGGCAAGCTTGCTCTCTACGACCAGACCTTCGGTTCGTTCACCCATCAGACCTACGGTGCATGCACCTACCTCATTGGCGGTATCTTCAAATACGGCAGTGGTGAGTACCTGTACTATGTGAGCAACAATGACGGCGGTCTTGACGAGATTACCAAGATCTTCTCCGCCGAGCTGCACGAAAGCGGTAACATCACTCTCGTTCCCGGCAGCTGCAAGTACGGAGACTACATCGCTTTCCGTTATCGTTGGATCATCATGGAAGCGGGTGAAAACCAGTACAAGGGCAACTGGCTTTCCGACCCCATCTACATGGATGACATCGTGAAGCCCTATGTGCCTGCCGACGGAGCACCCAAGGGCGTTGCTTCAAAGCAGAGAGCTCTCGAAGGAGTAAGCGTTTTCCGTTCCCGCGAAGCCAAAAGCCTCGGGGAAGGACTCAGCACCCTTCGTTAATACCTTTTTCAATCAAACTGGCCGGGACTTCCGGGTCCCGGCCGGTTTTTAACAACCTTTATCATGAAGCGAATCTTGACAATCATCGCTCTGCTCTCTTCAGGCATAGTCGCCATTGCCCAGAGCTATGACTACAAGCCGCGCGAATCCTGGCCGTATCTGCTCGAAGAGTTCACCGCCGGGGAAGTGCGCACCAGCAGCGGCGCCCTTCTTCAGGACGGGTTCTACAACGTGTGCGTTACGGACGGAAAACTGCACTATGTGAACGACGGCACCATAATGGTGGCCAACATGCTGCAGATATATACTGTGCAGATAGGCTCACGCCTGTTCTGCAATTATTCCGGATGCCTGTATGAGGTCGTGGACCAGCAGGGATACGGTTTTCTGGTAAAGAAAGTCCTGGTGGATATGTCGGCGCTCAACAGTTCCGATATCGGATACGGCATATCGTCGGCGACGGCAAGCACCCAGCGGACCAACAATCTGGGTGTCGACGGAGGTGTTACGGCCAACGTACAGCTCCAGACCGCAGTGGCAAATGCTATGAGCGGCCCTGAACTTCCGCTGCAGGAGAGCTGGTTCTTCCTGTATCGCGGCAGCCTCATCGAGGCGAACAAGAGAGCCTTCCTTCATATGGACGGCATGGACCAGGCGGCTGCCAAAGCCTTCCTGAAAAGAGAAAGAATCAGATGGAACAAGCCCGAATCCCTTTCAAAAGTGCTTGCGTTCATCGTAGAGAACTATACAGAATAAGATGAAATTACTGCGTGCAGTTTCCCTGTCGCTGGCCTTTGCAGGCCTTTTCACGCTCTCCTGTGCCAAGCCGGAGGTGGAAGAGGCCGTTCCGGTGAGCGGCGTCCCCGGGGAGGAAACAGAATCTGCGAGTCACGGCGTTTTTGTTCCCGGTGTCTTCGAGGTCTACCTTGACGACGATATGGTTCAGCTCGTGGAAGAGGACCTTGCCAACGGCAATGTTCCCACCAAATCGGCCCCTCTTACCGCGTTCTTCGAAGAGATGGGGGTGACCGGGATGGAGCGTATTTTTCCCGACGCCGGAGAGTTCGAACCCCGTCACAGGGAATTCGGCCTTCACAAGTGGTATTGGGTCTACTTCGACCAGAACGCCGCCGTGCGCACCAAGGCCGAGGGAATGCTCCATGACATTCCCGGCATCCTCAATGTGAATCCTGTGCACAGGCTCGTTACGGCCGACAACGTATTCAACGACCCCTTGCTGAGCCGCCAGTGGCACTACGATAACAAGGGAACCACCTGGGCCGATGTGAATATTGTTCCGGTGTGGAAGAATTATACCACGGGCAGCTCCGATGTGATTGTGTCCGTTATCGACGGCGGAATAGACCCCACCCACGAAGATCTGGTTGAGAACTTTATTCCCGGCGGGGAAAACGGCAGCAAGAACTTCATGAAGGACAATACCGGCTACCGTATCGTGGCGCATGACCACGGCACCCATGTCGCCGGAACCATCTCCGCAGTGAACAACAACGGAAAAGGCGTGGCCGGAATTGCCGGAGGCGATGCCGCCAAGGGAATCAAAGGCGCCCGCCTTATGTCCTGCCAGATCTTTCAGGAAGGGCTCAGAGGTTCCTATTCCGACGCTGCAATCGTATGGGGTGCCGACCACGGTGCCGTCATCTCCAACAACAGCTGGGGCTACGACTTCGTGGACGACCATGGCAACTACGACAAACAGTCGGCCGAGTCGACCCATAATTTCTATGTCCAGCCCAATACTGAAGGCTACAAGTCTTCGTTTAAGGATGCGGTAGACTATTTCAACAAGTATGCGGGTATGAAGGGTGGCAAGCAGGTCGGCCCCATGGCCGGCGGCATAGTGTTCTTCGCCGCCGGCAACGACGGACGTCCCTACGGCCCTCCCGGATGCTATCCCGGCTGTATGTCCGTCGGAGCCATCACCAATTACGGCACCCGCTCCAACTTCTCCAACTACGGAGACTGGGTGGATATCGCCGCTCCCGGCGTGAGCGTTATGAGTACTATCCCCGGCAATAAGTACGGCGAGATGAGCGGCACCTCCATGGCCTGTCCTCATGTGACCGGCGTCGCCGCCCTCGTCATTTCCTATTGCGGCGGAGACGGTTTCACCCGCGACCAGCTCTGGGACAAGCTCATCGGAGGCGCCAACGGTTCCGACCTTCCGGCCTCATACCGTATCGGCCCTCTTGTAGATGCTCTCGGCGCCATCAATTACGGCACCGGTGAGCCTCCGCAGCCCGTTGCTTCATTTACCGTCGACAAGGTGGTTTCCAATAACGTGACCATCACGCTTACGGTTCCTTCCGATGCCAACGGCCAGCCTGCATACGGTTTCCGCGTACTCGCAGCTCCCACTCAGGCCGCCCTCGATGCCTGCGATCCCAAGAGCCCCGGCGCTGGCATCCTGCATGGCAGTTTCCTTAGCCGTGATGCCCAGGTGGGCGAGACGGTAACGGGAACCATCGGCGACCTCGGTTTCAACGAGACCTATTATATCGCGGTGTCGGCCTTTGATTACGGACGCAATTTCTCACAGCTCAGTCCGTCACAGACCATTACCACCAAAGGAAATCACGCTCCCAAGATTACTACGGACTACACCGGCGGATTCTCGTTCAAGGTGCAGGACAGTTTCGACATCGTCTTCAACATCGTCGATGAAGATGAACATGTCCTTACCGTCGAGTACGAAAAGGACGAGAACGATCCGGGCGCACTCCGCCTTCTGGAGAGTACCCGTCCCGGCGAATACGTCCTCCACGTGGCCGGCAACCTTGCCGATGAAGGCGACTACCATGCCGTCCTCAAGGCAAGCGACAACTATGGCCTTTACGCAGAATATCCCATTGACTATACGATTCTCCCCAATGCGGCGCCGGTCGTTAAAAAGGCTTTTGAAAACATAATCCTTCACTATTCCGGGGAAATGGTTACAGTCAACACCCTGGATTATATCGAGGACCCCGACGGAGAAATACTGGCTTTCAACATTCAGATATCGGATCCTTCCGTGGTCCATGTCAATCAGCCCGCAGGAACCTCCAATATCAATATCACCTCTCTGGCTTCTTCAGGTGTGGCCACCGTCACCCTGAAGGGAACCGATGCCGGCCGGAAGTCGGCGGAAGCGTCATTCCAGGTGCTGGTGCGCCCGGAAGGCACCCAGGTGCAGTCTTATCCCAACCCCGTCACCAGCACACTGTTCGTCGGCACTGGCGATGAGGCTTCCCAGGCCGAAATCACCCTGTTCTCTTCGACGGGTGCGGTGGTTTATGATACTGTGGCAACCTGCAGCGCATTCGCTCCTGCCCAGATTGATGTGAAAGGCCTTGCTCCCGGACGCTACAATCTCCGCGTCCGCTATGCCGGGAATGAATACAATAATGTGATAATCAAAAAATAATGGCACTCAAACACTTCATCCTTGCTTCTGTCGCCGCATTTGCGGCTGTCTACAGCGCATCTGCACAGAATAATGAAGCACTGACATTCATCAGTATAGACCGCAGTCCCCGCGTGGCCGCAATGGCGGGCGCCGGCTCGGCGTCGACATCTTCCATCGCTTATTCGGCTTTCACCAACAGCGCCGTCCTCCCGTTCTATGGCGGCTCGATGGAGGCTGGCGTGGCATATCAGATGTGGGCCCCGAAGGGCGTGAAGAGCTCCAATATCAATTTCGGAACCGGCCTGAAGATAAGCGACAGATTCGGCCTTTCGGTAGGCGGTGTCTACCAGAAGGGCGAACCCTATATGACTTATCATGCCGACGGCTCCGCCGGCAAGGAGTTCACCCCCAACGATATGCTTGTCAATCTCGGACTGGGATTCCTTCTGGTCGATAACCTCTCCGCAGGCGTGAATGTCCGCTATGCTTCTTCCACCCTTGACGCAAATACGAAGCTGAGCACAGTGTGCGGAGACGTATTCTTCCTGTATAAGGTACTGCCCGAACTGAATGTTACGGCTGGTGTGTCGTCACTCGGCATGCCGGTCAAGGCCAGCGACGGAACCAAGTTCCCCATTCCAGCTTCTGCAAGTCTCGGTGCAAGCTATAAAGCTGCGCTTGCTCCCGACCACAGCGTCGAAGCCGTACTCGATGCCGATTATTTCTTCAGCGGCCACTACACCGCCGCCCTCGGAGCAGAGTATGCATTCAAGGACATGGTATTTGTCCGTGCCGGTTACCATTATGGCAATGCGGGCGCAGCCCTTCCGTCATTCCTGTCGTTCGGCGCCGGTGTGAAATTCGCCGGTTTCAGCCTTGATCTGGCATACCTCACACTGAACGATGTAATAGGAAATACCCTCTCCATAGGATTGGGTTACGCTTTCTAAAACTTTTTTTGCAAAGAGCAAAAAAGTTAGTATCTTTGCAGTCCCCTTTTCGGGGGAATGTGATTGGAGAGATGCTCGAGTGGCTGAAGAGGCACGCCTGGAAAGCGTGTGTACCCCAAAAGGGTATCGCGAGTTCGAATCTCGCTCTCTCCGCAAAAAGGTAGCAAAAAAGTGCGACAAGCTTGCTTGATCGCACTTTTTTGATGGCTTTTTGCAAAGCCCGCCGCAGGCGGGCGAGATGTCGGAGCCCGTCAGGGCGACGAAATCTCGGAGAGAGAATGTGGGCAGGGGACTTTCTCGGCGAAATCTCGGAGAGAGAATGTGGGCAGGGGACTTTGTCGGAGCCCGTCAGGGCGACGAAATCTCGGAGAGAGAATGTGGGCAGGGGACTTTGTCGGAGCCCGTCAGGGCGACGAAATCTCGGAGAGGTTTACTCCAATCCCACCCTCAACGGATTCTCCTTCATCCAGGAAATTACACGTGCAATTTCCTTGTAGAAAGGAGTGTCTTCCAGAATGGTAGGCTGAATCTGCCGGATTCTGTCATATACCCCGGCCGACATCTCGCACAGATCCTTCCGGATATCCAGACAGTCTGTGGCCTGAGCCAGGGCGATAAACAGAATCGCATACACCTGATATGCATTCTCAATGACCTGACGGCACAGCAGGGCTGAATTCGTTCCCATGGAGACGATGTCCTGATTGTCGTTGTTGTTGGGAATGCTGTGTACATAATTCGGCATCGCCAGAGTCTGGCACTCCGCGGTAGTGGAGGTCGCCGTGAACTGGCAGGCCTGCATGCCATAATTGAGGCCGAGCGTACCCATATTTAGGAACGGCGGCAGAATGCCGTTTATCCTGTCGTGGAAAAGATAATTGAGCTGCCTTTCGGCAGTCATCGCAAGACGCACAACGGCAATCTTGACCTTGTCCTCTTCAAGAGAAATGTAATCCCCGTGGAAATTGCCGCCGTGATACACATTCTGGCTTTCAGGATCCACAATAGGATTGTCGCAGGCAGAGTTCAGCTCTTCGTCGATAATCCTTGCCGAATATTCAAGAGTTTCGAAAATCGGCCCCAGAATCTGAGGAGTGCAACGGAGCGAATAATATGCCTGAACCTTGTGCTCAAAAGTCTTTTCGGAGTGAGGACCGTCGTAAAGTTCATGCTCGCGCTTGGTGAGCCTTGAGGAACTTGCCGCGATTTCTCTCATCCTCTTGGCGATGATCTGCTGGCCGGGATGACGCCTCACCTCATTCAGCTCGGCGGCCATGAGGTCGTCGTAGGACGCTGCGATTTCATTCATCCACACGGAAGCGAGGGTGGCCCAGTCGAGAAGCCTTTCGGCATGAATCTGGTTTACGGCCGATATCCCCGTCATCACCGAGGTCCCGTTGGTGGTGGAGAGACCTTCCCGGATGTGGATTTCCATCGGCGTAAGATTCAGGGCCTTGAATACTTCCGCGGCGGGACGCCACTCTCCCTTGTACTTGATTTCTCCTTCGCCTATCATTGTCAGGGCAAGGTGTGCAAGCTGAACAAGGTCTCCGCTTGCACCAACGCTGCCGTGTCTGGGAATGAAGGGGACGAGAGAATTGTTGATGAAAGCCGTAAGAAGCTTCACCTCGTCGGGATGGACGCCGCTTTTCCCCTGGAGAAAGGTGCCGAGACGGGCTATCATGGCGGCTCTTACGCTCTCGTCGTCGAGAGGCTCTCCGGCACCGGTGGAATGGCTCCTTATGATGTTATACTGGAGGTTTTTGAGATATGCATCTTCCACCCTCCACTGCGCCATGGGGCCGAAACCGGTGTTAATTCCGTATATGACTTTGTTGGAGCTGAATGAGCGAAGGAAATCATAGCTCTTCTGCACTCTTTCCATTGCCTTCTGCGAAACCTCTACCTTACCATTGCCGTAGATTACCCTTTCAATGAGGCTTAATGACAGTTCTTTCTCCATTGGTGTTACGAATGATTACTGGAACGCAAATATAGAAAATTATTCCCATTCCACAAGGCGGCGGTCCAGTCGAATTGCCTTGGTGCCGCCATAAGCGCCGGTAATGACATACTGTGGCAGGTTCTCGGAAGAAATATACTCCGCAAGAGCTCTGGCCGAGCGGGCTGCCGCAACATTCACCTCCCGGCTTCCGGCATCCACGATGCGTCTGATACAGCGTTTTATCAGCTCTGGGTCGTCGCTCCTACTGACGTGCCTGTAAATTCCGGACAGCTCTTCTTCATACGTGCCAATCCTTTTTAAATCAATTCCTTCGGGATGTTTAAGAAACAGCAGGAATACCGCCTTTGCCATGGGCCGCATCACGATTTCATGCCCGGGAGGGGAGCCCAGGAAAATCCGGTAGTCCTTGTTGATGTAAAGGCTTCCGCAAGTTTCAGCATCCGGGGCGGAAAGGCCGATACCTTTTTCCTGCAGCAGTTCTTTCGCCCTCTGGACAACAGAGAGAAGTTGTGCCGCTCCCATCGAATCCATGCACAGGAGATAGTCTTCGTATTCGTCCCTCAGGAGCGCGCTCCCGAAACCGGGGCCGATTAATTCCAGAACAAGAATGGCCTCCAGGCCGCAAACAGAATAAGACATATGCAACTAATGTTGCACAGCCCTCACTTTCCCGAGGCAAATATATAAAAATTTGGCCGATTCAAAAAAAGTTCATATATTTGCAGTCCCAAATCGCGGGGTAGAGCAGTCGGTAGCTCGTCGGGCTCATAACCCGGAGGTCGCAGGTTCGAGTCCTGCCCCCGCTACTAGAAAACAAACCAGCCGTTCATCGGCTGGTTTTGTTTTCTAATGGGGCAGGACGAGAACCCTTGGGTTCGAACCGACGCAGCAGCCGAGCGCAATGGGAGCTTGCTCACATTGCCGAGGCGCCAGGAGGAAAAGCCGCGTAGCGGCTTAGTCCTGCCCCCGCTACTACGAAAAAAGAGTTGAGAGAACCTCAACTCTTTTTTTCTGTTTTGCTTCCCAGCATTTTAATGGTATCAAGATAGGCCTTTTCTACATCACTAAGGGTACGTTGCTGGTATTTCTTGTATTCATCTGTTGCTTTTTCGACAGCTTCTTTGTGGCTGACAGAGCCAGAGCCAACTAGGAGTTGCTCGCCGTTCATGGTAAGGACATTATCCAGATGCTTAGCCCAGTCGGCCATGGTCATGAATTCATGGCGCTCTGCTTTACGCTCGGCAAAATCCAGATAACCGGAGACCAATTGGCCAAGAGAGCGTAATTCTTTCTCGTTCAGGTAGTTCTTTGCTATTACGGCATCTGAGAGATGAGGACGACTTCCTTTGAATGTTGTCAAACCCATGAATTCCTTTTCGGCATCGGCTCTGGAGTAGATAATTTCTGCTGCCGTCTGGCCATGAATGGCATAGTGAATCTTGTTCTGGACTTTCTTGAAGAACTCGATGGACATATCGGCTTTGGGATCATAGTCCACGCTGGTAGCATAGATATCCAGAATTTGCCGATAAAACACCTTCTCCGAAGCACGGATGTCCCGGATACGATTTAGAAGTTCCTTCCAATAACCTCCCCCGCCGAGTTGCTTCAGTCGCTCGTCATCCATCGTAAAGCCTTTGACGATGTACTCTTGAATGCGTTCGGCAGCCCACTGCCTGAAGATGACGCCATTTCTGGAACGGACTCGGAACCCGACGGCGATAATCATGTCGAGGTTATAGTAGTAGGGTGCCTTCTGCTGAAATTCGGAAATTCCGAATTTCTTTCTACAGGCCTCTGGAAGCAGTTCTTTATCGTCAAAAATGTCTCCAATATGTTCGTTAATGGTGGAAGGGGCCTTACCATACAACAAAGCCATTTGTTGCTGAGTAAGCCACACATTTTCATTCTCCAGCCTTACATCCAGCCGGACATCTCCACTTTCGGACTCGTAAATTACGATATTACCCGTTTCTTCCATAACTATTTATTCCCGATGAGACAGGCTCTTACAAATATAATCATTATTCCCTAAAGTACCTCGATGGCGAATAAAAAAAGAGGGTTGAGATCTTTCATCAGGTTCGAGATTCAGAGTGTTTGGTCTACACAGAAAAGCACAAGTGCTTTTTTTCTTGACTGAAGGTGTAGAGGCGGGGCGCGATTTTTGTAGTTTTCTAAAGTATGAAGTCGTTGCAAATCATTTTCTTGCAGGCATGCCTGCTGATTATGGCCGCGTGCGGCCCAAAAGGCCCCCGTGTCGTACAAAAGGAGGGCTTTACGCTCATTTACGACACGTTGGCTTTTGACGTTAGCGACATCGACTTTCGTTCGGATTTGCCGTTGGAATTTGTGAACGTTGTGCCCTTGGATGATGGGTATTTGTGCGCATTCGAGCAGAGGAAACCAGGACCCTATTCTCCTTACCCCAAAAGATACCTACTGAGAGTTGACCGAGAAACTGGAAAAACCCACGCCGTCGATTTTCCGGAGAGACAACATCTTCATTGGAACATCAAGGAGAGGGGCGGTGAGGTTTATATGGTTTACCCCGAGTGGTGTGATACGATGTGGCGCTTCATTCCGGAACAGGAAGCCTGGGAGGACGCGACCGAGTATCGGGATGTCGTCTATGAAGATGAGGACTATCGGGTTTATAGCAGGGGGATGCATTACTCCCCAGATCATACTTGGTTTTTAGACAAGCAGACAGGAAATCAGTATGTGTTTCCAGTGGCAGCAGGACAAGTTCTCCGCTTCAATGGCTATTTCTATTTCACGGACCTTGCACGCTTCCGCGGATTGGCCGATCCGAAGGTCGGCATCCTATGTGATAGCCTGTCTGATTATGCGTCAACACTTACGGAATCACACCCCATGAGGCCTTCTGCCCTTAGGTCCCGTTACTGGGAAATGAAGGTATTTGGAACCATCTATGCTTTTGGGGAAGGTAATGACGGCTATAACGGGTGCGAATATGTCTGGCAATGTCCCGACACAGTTTTCAACGCATCTTTTAAGGCGCAGAAGTCCATGTATCAAATCGTTACCGACCCAGAAACCACCTGGATCGCTCAAGTTACCGGCCAAGGCTTAAAACGGATTGTGAACTTAGAAAAACGGTATGATGCCTGGCGTGTTGGCCAAGACCAGCTTTGCTATCAGGATGACACCACCAACATCGGCATCATCGAACTGGGTGACACCCTCCGTTTCCACCACCTACATTATTAACGAGAGAATCACAAGTATTTTGCCCTCATCATTAATTCATCATCAACACTTCGCAAATCTATCCAGCTTCTCAAGATCCTCCAGAAAGATCGAGATTTTACTTGTGTAGTCTACTAGAAAACAAACCAGCCGTTCATCGGCTGGTTTTGTTTTCTAATGGGGCAGGACGAGAACCCTTGGGTTCGAACCGACGCAACAAGCACTATCGCTCATAGCTATCGCTTCGCTTGTTGCCTCCACGTTACCCCTACCCAAACCCTCCCCTCAGGGGAGGGCTCGGCGTC
>CAJOCS010000005.1:0-65630 GCA_905233655.1 uncultured Bacteroidales bacterium
CCGTATGCGCCTCGCTCGAGGGGCACCGCCACCTCGGCCTTCACACCGAGATGTTTGCCGACGGAGCACTGGAGCTCATCCGCCGCGGCATCATCGACGGTTCCTGCAAGGAAATCGACCGCGGCAAAGTGGTGGCCTCCTTCCTGCTGGGTTCACAGGACGTGTATGATTTCATCGATAGGAATCCGGCCGTGCTGATGAAGGACATCGCCTATACGAACGACCCCTGGACCATAGGCCGCAACCCGGGCGTGGTGAGCATCAACTCCGCCACTGAAATCGACCTCACGGGACAGGTCTCGGCCGATTCCATCGGCACGCGCATTTATTCCGGAACGGGCGGGCAGCTCGATTTCGTGAGAGGGGCGAAACTGTCCCGCGGCGGAAAGGCCGTGATAGCCATGTCTTCGCGCACATCCCGCGGAAGCGCCAAGATAGTTCCCGTCCTTCAGCCGGGCGCCGGCGTAGTAACCCCGAGGGCCGACGTCCAGTGGGTGGTTACCGAATGGGGCTCCGTGAACCTCTATGGCCGCTCCCTTCAGGAACGAGCGAAGCTGCTGATTTCGATAGCCCATCCCGACGACAGGGAAGCCCTCGACCGGGCGGCCCGGGAGCGCTTCGGAAATCATTGGAATTCAATAACAATAAAACAATAACACCATGAAACGTTTCAAAGTATTGGCAATTATCGCCGCCGCATTGTTTGCCCTCGGCACCGTCCAGAGCTGCGAAAAGCACGCCTATTCCATCAGCACCAACATCTTCCGCGTGAAAGACGGAAGCCACGTGAACGATGTGAAAAACAGCATGAACATCGACAGGGGCAGCACCGTCTACGTCTTCGCCACATACAGCGACAAGGCCCGTATCATGGAAGGCAGCTATTCGGTAACTTCAACCGAGGAAGAAGTGGTGAAAACCAGCATCGGAGAGATTGAAGGCGCTCCCTGCATCGTCCTTCAGGGTGTGAAGAAGGGCAGCTGCGACGTGACCCTGAATTTCCTCCACGACGGGTTCAAACTGTACAAGACCGTAAGTGTTTCAGTAAAATAATAAAAGCTATTGCTTTTGAGAAATCATTTTTTTAACTTTGTCGGACGTATACCGAATTTTGTAAAAACTACATAATAATGAACAAAGCAGTTAAGATTATCCTCGAAATCGTTCTTGCATTTGCAGCAGTGGCCCTTGTCTACTTTCTGGTTGCAAGCATCCAGAAACCCGTGAAGTTCGACAAAGAGCTTGCCGCCCGTTCCCAGGTGGGCATCCAGCGCCTCAAGGATATCCGTACCCTTCAGGTAGCCTTCAAGAGCGCCACCGGCCACTTCACCGCCGACATGGACTCGCTCATCACCTACTACAACGAAGGCAAGATGGACATCGTCATGCAGATTGGTTCCAACGACGACTCCCTGGCAGTTGCAAACACCGCGGCAGTCAAGAAGAAGAACCGCAAGATCACTCCCGAGCAGCTCATGGAACTCTACCGTCAGGGCCAGGCCCTGGTGTTCTCCGTGACCACTCAGATTCCCGTGAAGGACACCCTGTTCCACAACAGGCCTGACTTCTGCGTCGATTCCCTGGCATTCATCCCGTTCTCCGGTGGCCAGAAGGTCGAGATGGAAGCAATCGTAAAGACCGTGTCCGGCGTTCAGGTTCCCCTCTTCGAGGCCCGCATGCCTTACCGCGCCCTCTGCGTGGGCATGGACAACCAGCTCCGTATCAACAAGGACGAGGAAATGCGCAACATGAACCGCTACGAAGGTCTCCAGGTTGGCAGCATCACCGCTCCTAACAACAATGCAGGTAACTGGGAGTAATGAAAAGATATCCATTCAGGTTTCCCTGGGTGGATATTCTTTTAACGGAGAGTGGCACCGGGCCGACAGCCTGTTCACCACTCCGGAATTCCAGCGCCGCTACGGGCAGGTGGACGTCTCCCTGCTCACTCCGAAATGCACGCTTGTCCCCCAGGCTTTTTTCTCTCCGGAAAAAGCCCGGGGTTTGCTTGAAGACGTGTGCCGCATAAGGGAGACCGACTTCGTGGAATACGTGGAGATGCCTTCGCTGGGTGCTGTCCTGGTATATTCCCTCTCAATTGACGAGTCGCTCTCCAAAGTGGTTTCCCAGACCGTACTCCCCACCTCCGGCAATCCGGTAAAAGTGCTCCCGGAGATGTACTATCTTCTCCGCGACGCCTCCTCATTCGAGGAGTACAACAAGATTGCCGCCTCCTGGGCCGACGGATGGCTGCATCTGGTAATCTTCCAAGGGAAGAGCCTTATGCTGGCGAACTGCTTCGCGGCGGCCGATTTCACCACCGCCCTCTACCACCTCCTCCTTTGCATGAAACGGCTCCAGCTGAATCCGGAAGTCTCCACCGTCTGCTGGCGCACCCCCATCGACACCGCCGACGAAATGACCCTCTACCGCTACTTCAAATCCGTAATGCAGCTATGAGGATAATCGGGGGAAGGCTGAAAGGCAAGAGCATCCTGCCGCCAGCGGGCTACAAGGCACGACCCACGACCGACTTCGCAAAGGAAGGCCTTTTCAACATCCTGGACAACGAGTACGAATTCCAGGACCTTAAGGTTCTGGACCTCTTCGGTGGCACCGGAAGCATAGCCTTTGAATTCGCTTCGCGCGGCGCAGCCAGGGTTTACTGCGTGGAGATGGCCAGGGAAAACGCCAGTTTCATAAAGACTGAGGCGCAGCGCCTGGGGCTCGGGAACGTTACCATGGTTCGCGACAACGTTTTCGACTTCATCCCCCTCTGCCACGAAAAGTTCGACATAGTGTTCGCAGACCCTCCCTATGCCATGGATGGCCTGGAAGGTATCCCTGACCTCATTTTCTCCCATGATCTCCTGCACCCGGAGTGCTACTTCATCCTGGAGCACGGAGACGAGCACAGTTTCGCATCGCACCCCCGCTTTGTAAAGGAGCGCAAATACGGGCGCGTACATTTCAGCTTTTTCGCATGATTTCATTCTTAATAAGCATCGCCGCCCTGGTGCTGGGCTATCTCCTCTACGGAACCTTCGTCGAGAAGGTTTTCGGCCCCGACCCTAATCGCACCACCCCCGCCATTGAAAAGGCCGACGGAGTGGACTTCATTGCCATGCCCACCTGGAAAGTGTTCATGATCCAGTTCCTGAACATTGCCGGAACCGGCCCTATCTTCGGCGCGATCATGGGCGCCAAATTCGGCCCTGCAAGCTATCTTTGGATTGTTTTCGGCTGCATCTTCGCAGGTGCGGTGCACGACTATCTCAGCGGCATGCTATCGGTACGGAACGGCGGCATCGGCTATCCTGAAATCATAGGAAAGTATCTGGGAGACGGCACCAGGAAGGTTGTGCTGGTTTTCAGCATCCTGATTCTTCTGATGGTGGGCACCGTTTTCGTATACAGCCCTGCAATCATCCTGGGAGACATCGCCGGCGACGGAAGCGCAACGGCTACTATGATATGGGTATGCGTGGTTTTCATCTACTACGTGATAGCCACCCTCCTGCCCATCGACAAAGTCATCGGCCGAATCTATCCTCTGTTTGCGCTGGCCCTGCTTTTCATGGGGGTAGCGCTGTTGGGGTGCCTCATAGTGAAATGGCCTTCCCTTCCCGAACTCTGGAACGGGCTCGGCGGCTGGAGTGAAAAGGCCGGAGTAAGCGGCCAGAGCATATTCCCCTGCCTCTTCATTACCATAGCATGCGGAGCGATTTCCGGCTTCCACGCAACCCAGAGCCCGCTTATGGCCCGCTGCATAAAGAACGAAAAACTCGGCCGCCCGGTATTCTACGGCTCAATGATCACGGAAGGCCTCGTCGCCCTTATCTGGGCCGCGGTCTCTTCCTGGTTCTTCTTCGACGGCGGGGCCGACATTCTTGGCGGCGACATGACCACCGCCGCTCCGGCTGTTGTGACCAAAGTTTCGCGCAGCTGGCTGGGCATCCTTGGAGGCGTGCTCGCCATCCTCGGCGTGGTTGCTGCACCCATCACCTCCGGCGACACCGCATTCCGCAGCGCCCGCCTGATTATCGCCGACTTCCTCCACATGGAGCAGAAGACCATCCTGAAGCGCCTCTACATAGCCATCCCCCTGTTCGTAGCCTCCGGCCTTCTGCTCTGGTACAATATTGCCGATGCCAACGGCTTCAACACCATCTGGCGCTATTTCGGCTGGAGCAACCAGACTCTCTCGGTGTTCATGCTCTGGACGATAAGCGTATTCCTCGCCCGCGAAAAACACGGCCTGTGGTATCTTGTGACAATGATTCCGGCCATGTTCATGACGGCGGTCTGCACCACCTTCATCCTCGTGGACAAAAGCGGTCTTGGACTCCCCTCCGGATGGAACGTCGCCATCGGCCTCGGGGCATTCGTGCTTTCGGGAATTCTCTTCTATATCTGGAAGTTCTCCAGGAAAGAGTCGGCCTCGGACAAGGTCTGAATCTTCCCCACATCCACCATCCGGAAATTACGGGGCACAACTCCGTAAATGCGAAGTTGTGCGCACTGCTCCAGATAGAAATCCATAATGGGGAAGCGCTCGGGCAGGTTTTCCATCACTTTGAAAGCCCCGTCCGAAAGAATATGGATGCCTGAGAAGGCATATTTACGGTAGTGTTCAGGAACTATTTGCCCGTACGGGCTGCGGACCTCGCCGGTAGCCGTATTCGTCCACCCCACAAGGCGCATGTTGCTGTCGAAAAGAAGATAGCGCTGAGTCTCCCGCTCGCTCACTGCAAGGGTTGCAAAAGAGCCGGGCCATTGCATCAGGCGGAACCAGTCCAGGTCCAGGTTCGAGAGGATGTCCACATTGTGAATCAGGAAAGAGCCCGTTCCCTCGAGAAACCCCCTTGCATGGCGCACTCCCCCTCCGGTTTCCAAAAGGGCCTCCCGTTCGTCTGAAACGAGGATTTCAGCGCCCCAGTCGCGGCTGTCGAGGAAGCGGATTATCTGGTCCGGGAAATGGTGGACATTTACGACTATGCTGTCGTAACCCGCCTTTATGAGCTTTTCCAGCACGTGCTCCAGCAAGGGCTTTCCTCCCACCGGGACCAGCGCCTTCGGCATGGTGTCGGTAAGGGGTTTCAGACGCGTGCCGAGTCCGGCGGCGAAAACCATTGCCTTTCTCATAGGTACTTCTCAATCTGTCTTTCCCTGTGCACGAGATGAACCCACACACCGTATTTTTCCTTCAGCCTCGAGGCCAGACGCTCGGCGCAGAAGACCGAACGGTGCTGCCCGCCGGTGCAGCCGAAACTCACCTGCAGATGAGTGAATCCGCGTTCCAGGAAGCGCTCCACATGATGGTCCACAAGGGCATACACACTCTGAAGGAAGGAAAGGATCTCTCCGTCCTTTTCCAGGAACTCAATCACGGGGGCGTCCATTCCGGTCATCTGCTTGAACTGCTCGTATTTTCCGGGATTATGGGTGCACCTGCAGTCGAACACATATCCGCCACCGTTCCCGGATTCGTCTTCCGGAATTCCTTTCTTGAACGAAAAACTGTATACGGTAACGGTCAGAGATGCGGATGCGGAGAGCATATTTGTCCCTCCCATAAATGGGCCCCTCCCGTTCATGGAGCCACGGGCGGCTACAGGTTTTGAGGACAACGCGCTCTCCACATCGCCAAGGACCTTTGTAAGATAGGGATACTCATTGAACGGCAAGAGCTCCCTGATATTGGCAAGGGCAAGCGGTATGCTGGAGGCAAAGGCCTCCTTCCCTTCCCACAGACCGCGGAAGCCATAGCAGCCCAACACCTGCAGCTGACGGAAAAGAACGAAGAGGCGAAGGCGCCTGTCAAACTCCCCTCGATCCATTTTCCTGTAGCGGGAAGCCGCCTGGAAATAAGTGTCCACAAGAGCTTTGCGAAGTTCAGGAGGGAACTTGGCACGTGCCTGCCAGACGAAGGAGGCGAGGTCGTAGTAGATTGGACCACGGCGCCCGCCCTGGAAATCGATGAACCAGGGCTCCCCGTCCCGTACCATCACATTGCGTGAATTGAAGTCGCGGTAGAGGAAGGTGTCCCACTTTTCGGTGAGGAGGTCTTCGCGGAGCCGGTCGAAATCGTCCTGGAGAAGGGTTTCGTCGAATTCCGCCCCGGTGAGTTTCAGGAAGTCGTATTTGAAGTAATTGAGGTCGAAGTCGATCATGCGGGCATCGAACTCCTCCTGCGGGTAGCATACTTCCCAGGGAAGCCCCTCGGCCCCCTCGAACTGGAGGCGCGGGAGGGCGGCGACGGTCTTGTGAAGGAGCTCCAGGTCGAAATTCCCGCCGGAGACGGCCACATCGTAAAGGATTGTGCCGCCAAGGTCTTCCTGAAGATAGTCGAGGCCTTCGCTTTCAAGCACGCGGGGCACGGGAAGGCCTTTGGATGCGAAGTGTGCGGAAAGGGCTATGAAGGCACGGTTTTCCCTTTCGTCAGTGCCCTCGACGCCTATTACGCTCACCCCGCTGCCGCTCAGGCGGTAATACCTGCGGTGGCTTGCCGAACCTGTGAGCGGCTCCACTGAAGCGGCGGGAAAGCCGAAATGCCTTTCGAAGAGTTGTCTTAGTCCTTTCATCGTCCCGGAGATTTCGCAATGATGCTCAAAATTACTATCTTTGCTTAAATTTTGCAAAATTATGTGGTTCAGAATACAGAATCTGTTTCTAATGATATCGGCCGCACTGGTGGCGGTCCTGCTTTTCGGCACAGCATACAAGGTGGCCGGGGCCGACGGAATGACGGCCGTTTCCTATTTCCAGCTCCAGAAGCCCTACTTCGCCATACTGCTTTGCATTCTGGCATTCCTGATGGTGCTGGCCCTAGTTGTATACAAAGGACGCATCCTTCAGATGAGGCTTGCTGTGCTCTCGGGAATCATCGCCATCGGCATGCAGATATGGCTCGGATGGATGTATTTCAGCTTCGACGGGGCGGTTTTCAGCTGGACGGTGATTCTGCCGCTGGTGATTGCAATCTGCAATTTCCTGGCAGCCAGAGGCTGTTTTCAGGACCAGTTGGTGGTGGAAAGCGCCTATAGGGTTACCGAACGTCGCAAGCGAAACAGGCGTAAATAAGATTTTTTTTGTATCTTTGCGCCCTCGTTCAGAATAATATGGATAAAAATATACACAGAGTAGTAGTTACCGGGATGGGAATCATCTCGTCCGTTGGAAAGGATATCGACACCTTCTGGAAGAACCTTTGCAACGGTTACAACGGCATACAGTATGTAGATGCCTTCAAGGACGTCTCCGTGAGCATCGCCGGCAAAGTGAAGGATTTCGACGCCGAGCAGTACGGCATGGAGAAGGCCTTCATCCGCAAGCAGGACAACTTCACCCTTTTTGCAATCGCCGCCGCAAAGCAGGCGATGGAGCAGTCGGAACTGGTTTCCGAGGGCGAGGGTGCCAACATCGACCCCTTCCGCCTGGGCGTATACGTGGGTAGCGGTATCGGCGGATTTGAAATCCAGTACCGCGAGACCGTGAAGATGATTGAAGACCCTTCGGGCCGATGGATTTCGCCCCTCTTCATCCCCACGATGATTTCCAACATCGCGGCGGGCCACGTGGCAATCCGCAACAACGCCAAAGGTCCCTGCCTCGACATAGTAACCGCATGCGCGACGTCGTCGCACTGCATCGGCGAAGCCTACCGCGCCATCCGTCACGGTTATGCCGACGCCATAATCGCTGGCGGCAGCGAGCACGCCTCCATTCCCCTCGGAGTGGCCGGCTTCCTCAACGCCAAGGCCCTTTCCACCGCCCAGGATCCGAACTACGCCTCCCTGCCCTTCAACGCAAACCGCACCGGTTTCGTGATTGGCGACGGCGCAGGCGCCCTGGTCCTGGAGTCGCTGGAGCACGCCCTCGAAAGGGGTGCCACCATTCTCGGTGAAATGGTGGGCTACGGCAACACCTGCGACGCCTACCACGCCACGGCTCCCCGTCCGGACGGCACCACCCAGGCACGTGCAATCCAGCTCGCCCTGGAAGAGGCCGGTTTCGACCCCGAGAAGGACAATCTCTACATCAACGCCCACGGCACCGGCACCAAGCTGAACGACGTGTGCGAGACCCTGGCCTACAAGGTGGCTCTCGGAGACTTCGCCTACAAGGCCCACATCTCCTCCACCAAGAGCATGACCGGCCATATGTTCGGAGCGGCCGGCGCCGCAGAGGCAATCGCCACCATACTGGCCGTGCGCGACGGCATTTGCCCTCCCACCATCAACCTGGACTGCCCGGACCCCGAATGCGACCTGGACTACACGCCCAACAAGGCTGTCCGTACGCCCCTCACCATCGGCATTTCCGACTCCCTCGGTTTCGGCGGACACGACGCCTGCGTGGCCTTCCGCAAATACGAATAGTTGCCACTGGCAAAGCCCTCATTCACGGGCAAATACATTGAATCGGCCGCGCCGCCAGGCGTGGTCGGTTTTCGTTAATGAATGGGATTGACGGTTTTTGGGGAATTATTGCTATCTTTGTAGGTTAATATAAAGCGGAAGCTATGGCAGAGAACAGTTTACTGGAGAAGGTGCTGAGCCTTCAGGACAAATACAACAAGCTCGAACAGCAGCTGGCAGACCCGGAGGTCATCGCCGACATGAAGAAGTTCGTTCAGCTGAACAAGGACTACAAGCAGTTGCAGCCCATAATTCAGGCCGGCCTTGAATACAAGAGGCTGGTGGACGAACTGGCCCAGGCCAAGGATATCCTGATGAACGAAAAGGACGAGGACCTCAAGGAAATGGCCCGCGACGAGATTGCCGACATCGAGCCAAAGATTCCCCAGATGGAGCAGGACATCAAGCTGCTGCTGATTCCCGCAGACCCCGACGACGGCAAGAACGCCATGGTGGAAATCCGTGGCGGCACCGGCGGCGACGAAGCCGCAATCTTTGCCGGCGACTTGTTCCGTATGTATCAGCACTTCGCCGAGAATCGTGGCTGGAAGCTCGAGGTCACCGACCAGGCTCCCGGCACCTCCGGCGGTTACAAGCAGATTGTATTCAAGCTTTCCAGCACCACCGACGGCGTTTACGGCGTAATGAAGTACGAGTCCGGCGTCCACCGCGTTCAGCGCGTGCCCCAGACGGAAACCCAGGGAAGGATCCAGACATCGGCCGCATCGGTCGCGGTTTTCCCGGAAGCGGGCGAATTCGACATCGAGCTCAATCCGGCCGACATCCGTAAAGACCTGTTCTGCGCCTCCGGCCCCGGCGGACAGGGCGTGAACACCACCTATTCCGCAGTGCGCCTCACCCATATCCCTTCCGGAATCGTGGTCCAGTGCCAGGAAGAGCGTTCCCAGCTGAAGAACCTCGACCGCGCAATGGAAGAGCTCCGTACCCGTCTCTACAACATGGAGCACCAGAAATACCTCGACGGCATTGCAGCAAAGCGCAAGACCATGGTTTCCACCGGTGACCGCAGCGCCAAGATACGCACCTACAACTACCCTCAGGGACGTGTTACGGACCACCGCATCGGCTGGAGCATGTACAATCTTCCCGTCTTCATGGACGGCGACATTCAGGAATGCATAGATCAGCTTCAGATTGCCGAAAATGCAGAACGGCTCAAAGAAGCAGGGGAAGAAGAATAATATGGCACGCGACCCGAAAGAACTCAAGGCCCTCGGACACGAGAGTGTCTACAGCCAGAAATATGCACCCGAAGTGCTGGAAACCTTTGAGAACCAGCACAAAGACAACGACTACTGGGTTCGTTTCAACTGCCCGGAATTCACCACCCTCTGCCCCATCACCGGGCAGCCGGACTTCGCCGAAATCCGCATATCCTATGTGCCGGACGTGAAAATGGTGGAGTCCAAGAGCCTCAAGCTCTATCTGTTCAGTTTCCGTTCGAACGGAGACTTCCATGAGGATGTGGTGAACACCATTATGAAGGACCTCGTGAAACTGATGGACCCCAAGTACATCGAAGTTACGGGCTTCTTCACTCCCCGCGGAGGCATTTCCATCTACCCCTACGCCAATTACGGCCGTCCCGGAACCAAATGGGCCGAGCTGGCCGAAGAACGCTTCGCAATGCACGAATAGATGTTCAGCGCAGAAAGCATACGGACGTTCAGGGAACTGTTGCGGAAGGCACACAGGATAACCGTCGTGTCCCACACCCATCCCGACGGGGATGCACTGGGCTCTTCGACAGGCCTTGTGACATACATTAGGGGCGTTATGGGAAAAGACGCCATCACCGTGCTTCCCGACACCCCCGGCGAGAGCATCCGCTTCATCGTCAGGGACGCCGTATGCCCCCTTCTCTGCCTGGATGCCGAGCCCGACAAGGCGATCGGCCGTATCGAGGAAAGCGACCTTCTTGTGCTCATAGACTGCAACGGCTTTTCCCGCACGGAAGGCCTGGCAAAGGCCATGGAGGCTTCCACGGCGAAGAAAGTGCTCATCGACCATCATCTGAACCCTCAGGTGCAGGATTTCGGCCTGGTCTTTTCCACGCCGGATATCTCGTCGGCCTCTGAGCTGCTTTACTGGATTCTGAAGGAAGTGGAAGGAGGAGAGCTGCCCCTTGACTGCTGCACGGCGCTTATGGCCGGAATGACCACCGACACCAACAACTTCGCCAACTCCGTCTTCCCCACCACCTTCCGCATGGCTTCCGAGCTAATTGAGCGCGGAGTGAACCGCGACGTTCTGTTGGACAAAATCTACCGAGAATACCGCGAGAACCGCGTGAGAATGATGGGCTGGATGCAGAATGAAGGCCTCCACATCACTCCCGACGGCGTGGCCTGGATGGTGGCCGATGAAGCCATTCTCCGCCGCTTCGACATCCGGGAAGGCGAGACCGAAGGGCTGGTGAACGTCCCCCTCACAATCCGGGAAGTGAGAATGAGCTTCTTCCTCAAGCAGGAGGACGAGCGCACCGTGCGCGTTTCCATACGCTCGAAAAAAGGCACGTCGGCACAGCAGTGCGCCGTGCGCCATTTCCATGGCGGCGGGCACGAAAACGCCGCCGGCGGAAAACTCATCATTGGTGAAGACATAGCTTCCGTAGCGGAGGCAGGCGCCTACATCGAACGCACAACCCATGAATTCCTAAAGGCCGGCAAATAAGAGATGAGTATGAAACGAGGCACACGGATACTGATTTTCGCTCTGCTTGCAATGGTGGCGGCGGGCTGCACCAAGCAGCTGCTCCAGAGCACCTACGACAAGCAGGAAACCCAGATAGAGAGCTTCGTCGAGGCCCGTCTGAAGGAAGACGAAAAGGCCACCCTCACCCGTAACGGCGGCGCCTACCGGGTGACCCTCGCCGATTCGCTCTCCCATGCCGATTCCCTGGACTACGGCGGCACCGTAAAGCTTTACTGGGCTTGCTTCGTGATGTCCGGGACCAGCATCAGCGCCTCCAATCTGGTGGCGACCAACATGAAGGAGCTTGCCCAGAGCGCCGGTTGGGAGCTCACCGACAACGGGCAGTATGAACTGGAAACGCTCACCCTGGACGACAGCCTCATCGAAGGCCTTCGCCTGGGTCTGCACGGGGTTAAGGAAGGGGACGAGTGTTTTATCCTCTTCTCCGGCAAATATGGCTTCGGAAAAATGAAGCAGGGCACGATTCCTGCAAGATCGGCCCTGGTTTACTATGTCTGGATAGACAGCTACAGCAACTGATTTGAAATGAAGAACGTACTTTTGCATATCATTCCCGCGGCGCTGGCCCTTATGGCGGCGTCATGCGCAGTGGAAGACAGCTCGACCCAGGGTCAGGAGGCCCAGGCCTCCCTGCAGCAATGGCTGGACATCAATCATCCCGGTGTAAAGGCGGAAGCTTCCGGAATCTACATTCTGGAGGAGACCGCAGGCACGGGCACCCTCTGGGACGCCGAGCTGCCCTACAGCTTCATCACCTATACCGTCAGAAGCCTGAACGGCAGCGTGACCACCAACTGCGAGGAATCCATGGCCAAGCAGCTCGGCACTTATGTCGAGGGCAATTACTACGGCCCCCGCGTGCAGGCCACAGGAGAAGACGTGAGCTATGCCGGAGTTGACGCCCTGCTCGAAGGAATGCGTCTTGGCGGGAGCCGCACCGCGGTGGTGCCCGCATGGCTGCTCACCTACAGCCGCTACTCCAGCCTCCAGAAGTACATCGACAACTGCAGTTCGGCAAGCAGTCTCATCTATACCGTAACCCTTTACGAGCAGACCGACAACCTCGCACAGTGGGAAGTCAACAGTATTGCCGACTATGTGGCCGCCAATTACGGCGCAGGCATCGAGCCCGCGGACTACACTTCCTCGGAAGACGGCCCCGACGGCACCTTCTACTTCATCACCACCGCAGCGGGAAGCGAAGATCGCTCCACCAACGGTTCGTTCAAACTGAACTATACCGGGCGCCTTCTCAACGGCCAGGTCTTCGACACCACCAATGCCGACGAGGCCAAACGCGCCGGCATCTACGACAGCACCAAGAGCTATGCGCCCGCCTCGGTTACCCTGACCACCGACTGGTCCGACATCAGCCTGGGAAGCAGCACCTCCCTCATAAACGGATTCAAGGGCGGCCTCTACCTGATGAAGCAAGTCGGTGAAAAGGCCACAGTGGTGTTCACCTCCTACCATGGCTATTCCAGCAACGGCAGCGGCAGCTCCATTCCCCCGTACGCACCTCTGGTATTCGAACTTGAGCTTCTGGCCGAATGAGTTCCGCCGCTCCAACTGAACTCGGCACCAAACCCGTTGCGCAGCTGCTGCGGCAATACGCAATCCCGGGAATTATAGCCATGACTGCGTCCTCCCTCTACAATATGGTGGACAGCATCTACATCGGCCACATTCCAGAAGTGGGCTCCCTGGCCATTTCCGGCCTGGCGGTCACCTTCCCCCTGATGAACATTTCCACGGCCCTGGGTACCCTGGTGGGCGTGGGCGCCGCCACTATGATTTCCGTCCTCCTTGGACAGAAAAACTACAAGGCGGCCGAGAACGTCCTCTCGAACGAGGTGGCGCTGAATATCTATATCGGCCTTCTGTTCACCGTGATGACCCTGCTGTGGATGAACCCCATCCTGCGTTTTTTCGGAGCCAGCGACGCCACCCTGCCCTTCGCGGCCAGCTATATGACCATCATTGTCATAGGCAATGTAGTGACGCATCTGTACTTCGGCCTCAACAGCATAATACGCTCATCCGGCAATCCGCGGACGGCCATGGGGCTCACGCTGTTCACCGTGATATCCAATGCAATACTGGACCCTCTTTTCATTTTTGTGTTCGGCCTTGGAATACAGGGTGCCGCCATTGCCACGGTCCTGTGCCAGTGCATGGCCCTCGGCTACACCATGTGGTATTTCGGCGACCAGAAGAAGTTCCTGCACCTTCCCAAAAAGATAGTGAAGGTGCTTCAGGTGAACTGGAGAATCGCCAAGGATTCCCTCTCGATTGGAATGGGACCCTTCCTTATGAACCTCGCGAGCTGCATAGTGGTGCTGTTCATCAACCAGCAGCTGGTCAAGTGGGGCGGCGACCTGGCGCTCGGAGCCTATGGGATAGTGAACCGCATCACCTTCTTCTTCATAATGGTGGTGATGGGGTTCAACCAGGGAATGCAGCCCATCGCAGGCTACAACTACGGAGCAAGACAGTTCTCCCGCGTAAGGCAGGTCTACCTCCGCACGGCGATGTGGGGCACGGTGGTGTGCACCATGGGAGGAATAGTTTCGGTGTTCCTTTCCTGGCCGGCGGCAGGCATTTTCACCGACGACCCTGAGCTCCACGAGCTCGCGGCCAAAGGCCTCAGGCAGATGAATTTCCTCTTCCCCATCGTGGGCTTCCAGATGGTTACCACCAATCTGTTCCAATGCCTCGGAATGGTGAAGAAATCCATATTCCTGTCCCTTTCCAGACAGCTTCTCTTCCTGCTCCCGTGCATCTACATCCTTCCGGCGGTGCTTCAGAGCGAGTACGGCGTCTGGTACAGTTTCCCCATCTCGGACTTTATCTCCTCGCTCGTCACCGGAATCATGGCAATAGGCCTCATCCGGAATCTCGGCAGGCTTAAGGACGGAGACGATCCCTCAATACTCGGCAGCAATATATGAATACTATCATCAACATCGGCCGAAGTTTCGGCAGCGGAGGCGGATACGTCGCGAAAGCCGTGGGAAAGGCCCTCGGCATTCCCGTTTACGACAACGAGCTCATCTCGAAAGTGGCCGAAGAAAGCGGCTATTCAAAAGGCCTCTTCGCCAAGGGCGAGGAGAAGCGCAGCCTCTTCTCCGTGTCCAGCTTTTTCGCTTCCGGGCGGCTGAGCTATCAGGACAGCGGCTACGTGAACGACAACGTGATGTTCAACATCCAGAGCGAAGTCATCCGCAGCATTGCCGAGAAAGGCGACGCCGTTATTATAGGCCGATGCTCGGATTACATCCTCCGCGACCTTGACTGCCTGGACGTGTTCGTCTGCGCTCCGGCCGAATTCCGCATCAAACGCCTCATGGAAAGCGAAGGGCTCGATGCCGATGCCGCCGAAGCCCTGATGCGGCGCAAGGACCGCACCCGCGAAACCTATTATAACTACTACACCTTCGGAGAATGGGGCGTGGCCTCCAACTACGACCTCTGTGTAGACAGTTCCATCCTTGGAATCGAAGGCACCGCCGAAATGATTATAGAATTCGGCCGCAAGAGCGGTAAGATTCGAATTTGAAGGGGCTGAGAATCATATCGTGGCTTCTTCCCGTGCTGCTTTTCGCATGCTCGGGAAGGCCTGCTCACGAAACTCCACCTCCCCCGGAATTCATCCCCAACCTTAACGGACGCATAACTAACGAGCTCTCGTCGCTCCCGAAACTGGACCACGCCCTGGATTCATTCCTCGACTTCTGGACCCTCCACGGAGCGTCCCTCGCCATTATGCGCAATGACTCGCTGGTCTATGCCCGGGGTTACGGCATGGCCGACGAAAGCACCCCCATGACTCCCGGCACCACGCTCAGGCTCGCCTCGGTGTCGAAGCTTCTCACCGCGGTTGGGATAATGCGCCTGCAGGAGCAGGGCCTCGTATTTCTTGACACCCCGGTTTTCGGCCCGGCGGGCGTGCTTGGGCCGGATTTCGACGCCTACATCCGCGACGAAAACTACTGCCTCATCACCGTGGAGCATCTGCTACGGCACCAGGCCGGCTTCACCGTCTACGGAGGCGACCCCATGTTCACCACTCTGACCATTATGCGGAACTACGGCCTGAGCAGCCCTCCGTCGGCCCACGAACTGGTGCGGAGGATGGTGGCGAAACCCCTCTCCTACCAGCCCGGAAGCACTCAGCAGTATTCCAATTTCGGTTACCTTCTGCTTTCGCTCATAATTGAGAAAGTCTCCGGAATGAGCTACGAGGATTTCATGCAGCAGGAGGTGTTCCAGCCCTGCGGCTGCGAAGCCTTCAGCATTGCGGGGAATTATCTGAAGGACCGTCAGCCAGGAGAGAGCAAGTACTACATGCAGCCCGACAGCGAACGCTGTCCCTCCTACGACGGCCGCTTCGCCTCGGTGGAAAAGTGCTACGGAGGCAACGATATAAGTTCCCTTAAAGGTGCCGGAGCATGGATAGGCTCCGCGGTGGAAATGGCCCGTCTGGTGGCCTGCATCGACGGAAAAGGCCCTGTGGAAGACATCATCAGCGCCGAGAGCGTGCGCCAGATGACCACCTGGTTCGACGAGGATACTTTCTCGCTCGGATGGGTTGACACGAAGCCCACCGGAGAATGGACAAGGACCGGTTCCTTCTCAGGAACATCGGCCCTTGTAAAAGTGTACCCCGACGGGGAGTGCTGGATTTTTATTTCGAATACTTCGGCCTGGAGGGGCTCCCGTTTCACCAAGGATACCGCAGCTCTGTTCAAGCGTCTGCGCGAGCGTTTCTCGGCTCAGCTCCCCCGCCGCGACCTCTTCACTTCAGAGGACTAAATGTCGTGTCCGAAGAGCCACAGTCTCAAGCCGAAGCCGAAACGCCACTGGGTGTCGGCCTGGCCGGCGATAAGCGGATAATCCTGATAAAAATTCGCCGTACGGGTGGTACCCAGTGCGCTGTCGTATGAGTAAGTGATATTCGCATCGACTACGTCATGGTTCCAGAGCGGGCTGAGACCATGCAGACCGTAGACATAGATATCGAAGGTGCTGCTGAAGTTGAGACCGAAGGTGAATCTCAGATCCATGTTGGTGGGATTGTAGAGATTGTCCACCGTAAGGTCTGCGGTGTCGGTGTTGAAATCGCTCACATAAACGCCGCGATAAAAGCCCTCCCTGTTGAAGCGGTAATCGAAGCCGGCCCCGAGGAAAAGGTGGATGGATTCATCCCGGATGAAATTCATCCGCAGGTCGGCGCTGCCAAAGAAATCGGTTGAATACAGGATAGGAGTATCCAGGCCTTCATAGCTGTAGGCTCCTGTCATGGTATTCTTTACCCCACGTCCGGAAACTTTGCCGTAACCGCCGCCTACGATAAGGCTGAAACGGTTCTGGCAATTGCCGATACGAAGCTCGACGGGGGCCATCAGGCCCATTTCGGTGCCGGACATGTCGAGACTAAATCCGACACCGAGTTGAAAAGGGACGCGTGTACGGGAAACTGGCTGTGAAGGGTAATCGGAAGGCTGGACCTGCAGCTGCTGGGCGGCCTGCTGGGCAGCCTGCTGGGATGCAGAAGGAGTGTTCTGTGCAGAAGGGGTAACAGGTCTTGCCTGCGAGGTGGAAGGAGTGGTCTGCTGCTGTTGCTGCTGCTGGGCCTGCTGGCGCTGGGAAATGGCTCCAGTAATCTTGCTGTCCACACCGCCGCCCTGCTGGCCCTGGTCCTGCTGACCCTGATTCTGCTGGCCCTGCTGCTGTTGCTGCTGCTGGGCCTGCTGACGCTGGGCGATTGCGCCGGTAATCTTGCTGTCTACTCCGCCGCTCTGCTGGCCCTGGTCCTGCTGGCTCTGATTGTTCTGGCCCTGATTCTGGCCCTGGCTCTGCTGACGCTGAGCGATTGCGCCGGTAATCTTGCTGTCTACTCCGCCGCCGTCGCCCTGCTGGCCCTGATTCTGCTGAGCCTGGCTGCGGTTCTGGCTTTGCTGGCTCTGGCTGCGGTTCTGGCTCTGCTGCTGTTGCTGTTGCTGTTGTTGCTGCTGAGCGTGCTGCTGCTGTTGCTGCTGCCTCTGTTGCTGCTGCTGGGCAATCAGATCCGGAATTTCCCGGATACGGCGGGTTGCCACCGGGTCGCGGGGGTTCTTGACATTGGCAACCAGGCGGCGGTACTGGGTAAGAGCCGTCTCGTAGTCCTGGTTGTTGTAGGCGCGGTCGGCAGCCGTACGTATCTGCTGACACTCGCGACACTTGCGGGCGAGGGCATAAAGCCTGTCCCGTTCAGCAGAATTAGAGGTAAGCGAAGCTGCGGCGTCACATATCTGTGCCGCTTCTTCGTACTTCCCCTGATTGAACTTCGCGCGGGCTGTGTCCTCACTGGACTGCGCTGATGCAATCGTTGAGATCATTAGGCCGATGGCCGAAAGAATTAAAATCAACTTCTTCATAACTACTCGTCTAAGCTAATATGATATTTGTTCAATAGTCTTTCCAATTCAGAACGGAAACGCGCCGCGTCTGCATTGCCGGGGTCGAAGGCTTCCAGTTCCTCAAGTCTGGTGCGGAAATTACGAACTGGATCGAGAACCTGGTTCTTTGCACACATTTCGAGGTTCGACATCCGGCCTCTTGCCGCGGTCACATTGGCGTCCAGAGCGGTCACCAGACCATCCACATAGTTCTGACGCCCATGCACCACATCCTGGCGGAGCTCATTGAGCTGCTCCCTCTGTTTGGAACTCAGGCGTTTGCCCGAAAGGGCGGCGTCGATGCAGTTGAGGGCATTGTCATAGCCGTTGGGCTCTTCCAGATACCTCTCCACCGCAACAACCGTACGGTCGTAATTAGAGTTCTTGGAACGGCCGTCGTAAATAAGCCAGCCCACGACCAGCACAAGCACGACCACTGCCGAAATCAAGGCGCCCAGCACGGCCGGCGCCCCGTCCTTCACGGCATTCGCAGCGGCGTCCTCGCGTTCCTTCATGAGCTTCTCGGAATCCATGCGGTTCTTCCGGAGTTCCTCTTCCTTCACTCCCTTGAACGAGATTCCAAGTCCGTCGAAGATGGAGTCCAGCAGGGAGTCGACATTGGACGTTTCGGCGGCTTCCATTGCGCTCACCGCGAAGAAGCTCACCTTGCGGAAGGCCTGCTCCAGACGGACAAGGACATTGCCGAGTCCCATGGCGTCTTCCATAAAGGCCCTGAGATGAGCCTGGTCGGAGCTGCGGTACTTTCCGAGATAGCCCTCGTCGGTCTTGACGAAATTCACAATGAGGTCTATCTTGCGGGCCCCTTCCTTGCCACGGTAGTTGGCAATCATGTTCAGCAGACGGTCTACCGCGGAATTGATGTCAACCCTGCCGTTGTTCTCGGCGGGATTGATTCCCTTTGAAAGGAACCAGTCCTTCAGATCCTGCGAGAGGCGCAGGCCCGAGGTCTTCATGGTGGTGGGGTCAAGGCAGAAGAGCACCACGTCGGTATTCTTCAGGAAAGGAGCGTCGGAGACTTCGTTCTTGTCGGCGGTGAACATCTCACCGGCGAGGTCGTTGAAGTACATGCGGTAAGGCATTAGGCTCTTGGTATTGCTCACAAGCACCTGAAGCGCCTTGTGACGGCCGCGGGTGGTGGATTCCGGGAAACGCTCCATGCGTTTTCCGCCCTTGATTTCTTCGTAGAAGCGTTTGAAGCGGCGGTCGTCAGGACCGGTGGAATCCGTAAAGCGTGCCACCGGCTCCGAGCCTACCCGCCTGTCAAGGGCACGGGCCATGAGGCGGAACATGAGGGTGGTCTTGCCGGAACCGGAAAGGCCGGCGAAGGCCACGTGTTTCTCCTCGCCCATCTCGGCCTTGATCATCTTGTGGCAGTGGGGGCACTCCCTTTCCAGAAGGGCCTTGCCGTGCCTCATCCGGGTGGGCATGTCTTCACCGGTCACGGGATGGTCTATGAAGAACACTCCGTAGCGTCCGGGCATGAGCTTCACGGGAAGCGGGCTGCCCTGTGAATAATAGATTGCGGGCTCGCTCGGCTTGCCGCAATTGGGGCAGGGGTTCTTCACGTTGTAGGCACGCATGGTGGCCTTTTCGGCAAGGATGAGGGCGCCGTTGAACAGCATGAAGCCAAGGCCGCAGACACCAAGCACGACAATTGGAATGAAGGCCACCAGAAGGGAATATTTCCAATACTTCAGAATGAGTATCCAGGCTATCTCGAACACGCTGAAGGCTTCGTAGACATTGTCGCCGTAGAACACCAGCCGGGAGCCGAAATCGTATACGTCATGTGTCCATCCCGTGGCCTGGATTCCCAGCCAAACGGCGAACACACCGCCGGAGAACCATGCGAGCTGAGCCAGGCAGCCGCCCACTTCGTCTTTGCTGAAAGCATGGCCGCAGGCCCAGAGGCCGCCCAGTATACCGCCTATGATGAGCACCCAGATAAGGATGTCGGCAAGGATGCGAACAACCCATGCGAGGCCGAGCGTTCCTCCGCCAATAATAATAAAGAGGAGGAAGGTGGACACGAAGGCGAAGAGGAAGACCACCACCAGCATGAGGCAGTCAACGTAGGGCTCGCTGTTGTAGAAGAGGATTTTTCGCATGCCGTTCTTGTCCTCTATTCCGAAGAAGGGCTTTATCCAGCCCCATCTGTAGCGGAACAGCCAGAAGAACAGCATACAGTACAGCAGGAAGACGGCCAGAAGCGCCAACTTAAGCCATAGCGGAGCCGTGAAAGTAAGCGGCGTTTCGCCCTGAGGAGCGACGTAGTTGGGGTTGTCCTGACGGGTAAGGCCCCTCAGGGGGACATAACCCATGTCTCCGGAAATCCTTATCCACTGGGCGCCGGAGGAATCCTCAAAGAGTTCCTCGCTGTCGACATAGAACACATCGCCGCCATAAGCTGTAAATGCCTTTCCCGCCGAATTCTTGGGCGACTTTCGAACGGTCACCACGCCGGAGGTGACGTAGTAGCAGTCTCGGCATGCAGCCCTGTCGACACCGTATTCCGTGGCAGCGGCACTGATGCATGCCACAAGGAAAAGCACTGTACTCAAAAACCTCTTCATAATAAACTATTTCTCTTCTTCAGGTTTTTCTTCTTCTTTTTCTCCCTTGTCCTTCCTGGAGAACCATCCGCCCACTTTGGACAGGGATTTGCCCATAAAGGAGTTTTCAAACTTGTTGGCCTTGTACTGCTTGCTGAAATGCTCCTTCATAAGGGCGTCGAGCTCCTCGCCTTCGATTCCGAGTTTTCCGGCAAGCTCGGCTATGGGGGCGTATTCCTCAAGTCCGGCATTCTCGGAAAGGGCTATCCAGAATTCCCTGCGGGCCTCGGAATCGCGTCCCTTCACGGCTTCCACAATCTCATCCTGGGTTTTGAGCTGCATACGGTCGAGCACCTGCACGAGGCTCTTCACCCTTTCGGGGCTGTGGAACTTCTCCAGGCACAGAGGCACAATGGCCTTCACGGCGTCGTCGGCCCCGAGAGAAAGTGCGAGATCGTAGAAGGCCGACGGCTTTTCGATTCCGCCCACATTCGCGGTGAGGACCTTCTCCAACAGACTCCACTGCACACCTGCTGCCACCGAATCGTCGGAGGGAAGCAGCGAAAGCACCTTTTCGCGGATGAATTCCGCCCAGGCAGCGAACTTATCCGGGGTAATGACGGCGGGAGTGGCAAGGGCCTTGTACGGCTTGGAGAAACTCCCGTCCTGATTGGCGCGCTGAAGGAGCAGGACCTTGAAGGCCTCGTTCTTCAGGCTGAGTGAATGATAGAGCTCAAGGCGTTCCCTGGCACCGAGGGTGCAGTTACGGACGGCCGTTGTGTAGAAGAGCTCTGCAAAGGGCTCGTAATCGAGATTTCCTTCCAGCTCTTTCAGCCAGTCCACTTTGTCGGACTCGGCCTTGTCCATATCCAGGTAAGGCTGGAGGGCGGCAAGGGTGGCGGGATTCTCCTTGATTGCCTTGACGCAGAGTTTCACACGCTCCGAAGCCTCGGGCTGGAGGAACTGAGCAAGGGGTTTGCCGTCGGGAAGGGCGGCCAGATTGAGGAGAACGTCGCCGAGAGCGGGGAAGGTGGAAACATCGGCATAGCGGTTGAGCTTTTCACTTCCGAATGCGCCGAGAACCTCGCTCAGGCGGGGAATGCTTTCAAGGGAGAAAGCGGTGAAACACTCGCGTGCCACGGCGGTCGCAGGGGCGGTGTCGATTCCAGCCATGCGGACCTTCTCCGCAAGGGCGATGTCCACTTTGTAGTCTTCGATGCTCTCCGCACTCTTGAATTCGGCCGAAAGCAGGTCGTTGATGAGCGAAGCCTTGGCAGGGTCGGCGCCAATGTGTTTTTTGAGCTCCGTCAACAGGCCAGGAATCATGTCGGCCTGCTCGAGCGTGAAGGAATCGGCGTCATGAATGTAGGAGAAGAGGGCCAGGTTGAGTTCCTGCCCCTTGCCGAGATTCTCCTTCGCCAGGGGCGATGCAATCCATTCGCAGAGGGCCGATATTTTCTCCCCGTTCCCCTCGGCAAGGGCAGCTTCGAGAGCACTCCTGTACATGAGTTCCAGAGCCGTGGGCTCGGGACGGTCCTCGAGGAGGTCGATATAGTTGCAGGTGCTCTTGTAGACGGTGTAGCCGTAGTATTCGTTAACCAGAGTGAGCTTCACGCCCTTGAGGGCTCCGTTTTCCTGATGGTTGCAATAGAAGGTGAGTTCCTTTGCAATGGCCTTGGGAGCAAGCCTCATGAGCCCCGCGAGAAGGGCTCCGCTGTCGGCGGCCTTGGCTTTCACCACAATTGGCTTGGCGGGCTCCTCCTCGGTCACGGGACGGGCGAGGATATCCAGAATCTGGAAGTAGAGCGATATGGCGTCGGCAGGGACGCTGGCTCCCTCACATTTAACGGGAAGTTCCTCCACAGGCAGCTGGGCGGGCTTTCCGAGCATGAGGGCCTTCATTTCCGGATTGTCCACACGGGGTGTGAAATCGACCGGAAGGAAGCGCAGGGAGCCGGGTGCGGGATTCTCGAACAAGAGGTCGAAAACTTCCTTCGGGGGCATGGCGTCGAACACCAGAACGTAGTTCACCATGTTGCCGGGACGGGTCTTCGCTCCGGAATTGTAGAACGGGAAGTCGAAGCACACATTCACGATTCTGCCGAGCGCATAGAACTCCTGTCCGTCGCCTGAAACATATCTCTTGAAGAAATATGACCTGGGGAATTCAACTATCCTTTCCGGATGCTCGAAGATTACGTTCGCCGCGAGTTCAAAGTCTCCGCTCAGGTAATTCTTCATCTGCTCGTCGCTGTCAAGAGTCTTGAGCCAAGACTCGGGCATGCCCTCCGTGGCCGTACGGATACCGAAACCGGGAGAACCGAAGAGGCCGCATTCGGAAGCGTTGTAAAAAACCTGGAAGTATTTCATATTGGCTGTTTTACTGTTTAACTGGGATATTGAATCCGCCCATCTTGTGAAGGATCCACACAAGCGGGTCCATCACGCGGTAAGGCTGGAGCTCGGGAAGCGAACCGTCGCTTGTGGGAGTGCAGCCGAGGGCCGACACCGCGAAGAGACGGACATTCTCGGCACCGAAGTTTGCAACTGCGGCGGCGTTGAGCTGTCCCGCCCCCCAACGCTGTTCGGCAACGCTCTGGAGCTGTTCGCTTATCTGGTCGATTTCCGAAAGATTCAGCACCTTGGTGCGTTTGAAAGAGCTGTCGTGCTCAAGGTCAACACCGGAAACCTGATATGAGCTGCCGGTGTCTTCCAGGGCATGGACCACTGCGTCAATCTTGCTGAAGGTGATAGCTATGGGCTTGTTCAGCAGGTTCTTGCGGCCGCTGCGGGAGAGCATCTCCCGGACCTTGTCGAACACCACCACGGGATTGGCCTTAACGTAGTCCTCTTCCAGGATTTTCGCCTCAACGAGGGTCTTCCGGAGTGCGGGCATGGTGTAAGGGTCCACTAGGAGAATGACTCCGGCGGAATCCATCAGATAGTTCGCGACCTCTTCCATACGGTTCACGTCGCGGAAAATTTCACCCGCGGTGTCGTAGAACACCAGATAGATGTCGCGCCCTCCCTTCTTTCCCTTCTTCTTGGTGGAAATGCGGAAAATCATGGGAGCCGGACGCACGGCCCTGGTCTGCTTGGGCAGGACGCCGTTGTCGAACATGTCCGAGGCCATTTTCTCGTAGATGGTGGAGGTGCGGGACTTCTCGTCATGTGAGATGTCCTGCGGGTTCACATCCACGATGTCCAGTTTGTATCCTTCGTCACGAAGCTGGTGAATGAGGGATACGAAATAGACAGTCTTGCCGCTGGAACGGTCTCCGATGATGGAGATGATCTCGCTCCCCTCTTCCACCATCTCGGGCGGAAGGGCATTGTGGCAATGGGGGCAGCAAAGGCGCCTGGAGGCCTGCCCGCAGTTGGGGCAGGTGGCAGCTCTGGCGGTGCTTCCGAAAAGGCCGAAAACAGGCTTTCTGTAGAAACGCTTGTAAGGCACACCCTCTTCCATCCAGAAGTCGGAAAGCTTCTGGTCCGGAACGGAAGGGCACACCTCGTCTCCGCTGCTTCTGAGCTCCTTGTTCGTGCACTGGTAAACGGCGTCGCTGTTCTGGAACGTTCTGGAGCAATATGGACACAAAATGGTCTTGGACATATTCAGGTTCTATACTTTAAGATTTACACTCATTAGCGGGTCCTCGGCCTGGATGGCCTTGCGGTCGAGCTCCTTGGGGACGGGATTGATGTAGATGTAGGCCTTGGAGGCGGTGCTGATTCGGGAGTCGTCGTCTATGCAGATTTCCCTCTCGAAACGAGCCGTTCCCTTCGGAATCACAATGCCGATGCACTCGGCGCAGTCATTCCTTGCTTCAAGCATGGCCGTACTGGAGATATTGAGCATGGCATCGCAGGGCAGGGCTTCCTCGTTGAGGACGTCCACCCAGTACATGAGCCAGCGCTTTTTCTTGAAGAAGCTGACTCTGCGCTTTTCAACCCTGTAAGTGACGCGTGCGGTCACGTGAGGGAGCTCTATGGCGGGAAGCTCCTCCATGGTGAGAGGGCGCATCTTTTCGACGAGTTCCTTCCGTTCCATAAGGTTCTTGGAACGGTTGAACTGCGAAAGCAGCTCCTTGTACTCGGCAAAATGCTCGCGGAAGAACTGTATCTTTTCAACCGCGTCGCGAAGGGCTTTCTCGTTGGCCTTGGAGCCCTGGATAATGCCGCTTAAGCGCTCTCCGAAGCTGTTTATCTGGTTTGCCACATTCCTTGCGCCGGCAATGCCCTGAATCTTTGCGAAGATGGCCTGCATGTCGGCAACAAGTGAAGCGAGACGGCCGGACTCCACGAGCTTGTTGCGAGCGTCCTCTGAGGGAATGAGCTGCCCCTGAAGACGGTCCTGAGCGGCGTCGAAGTCGCTGTGGGCGAGCCTTTCACCACACATCCGGAGCATCTCGGTTACCTTCTCGGTGTCGGCCGCAACGACTTTTTCAGCGTTGGGTACATGGGCTTTGAGCTGCATCCAGAGGTCCCGGATACGGCTTGCCACCTTTATCCATTCGCGTATGCCCGCGCGTGCAAGTTTGAGCTTGGCAGTTACGGAATCGAAACTGTCGATATCCTCTGTGGTGGCGGTGAATTCGGGGTAGAAACACCCCATGGCCTTGCCCATGCGGTTGGACGGGATCACCACTTTCTCGGGATTCTCGAGAGTGTCCCAGACCATCTTTACGAAGCGCTCGTCGTCAAAGGCCTTGCCGAAGAACACCGCCGTGCGGAGGTGTCCCTTGATGGCATTCTTCTCCACATAGTCGGCAATCATCTTCACGGTGGAACGCACTGCGTTCTCCTGCACGCCGGCGAGGAAATTCCCGCTCACGTGGCAGCTGAAACGCATGGCGCTGTCCTGGGAATAGGTGAAGTCGTCTATGTCGAAGTCCACCGTCAGGGCCTTGGGATTGCGCACCTTTGCCGATTCCTGCAGGGCGAGCCATTTGTCGGCGTTCTTGCGCTGGTAGGCATACTCCGCAAGACGTGCGTCCTCGCGGGCGAGGTAGCCGCGGTTCTTGTCCACCTCATCCACCACATACTTCACCAGGGCGTCCTTCAGCGGGGCGTCGCCCACCGAATTGATTTCCTGGCAGAAGCCATCGGCAAGCCAGTTTTCCCCATCCCATACGGAATGCGACAGACGGAGCGAATCCGCTGCCGAGAAAATGTACAGGATGTAATCGCCGAACTCCGCTTCCATCCCCATGCTGCTGCGGCGCACATAGTCCGAAAGGACGGCGGCGGGCAGGGCCGAGAATGAACGTACGCGGAAGCTCTCCTTCTCCATGCTCTGGAGGAAGTTCTTCCGCACCGGGGCGGGAATGGAATCGGCAAAGACGAAGAAGGTGGGAATTATTGCCGACGTGGCACCCGTATGCATACGGAAGATGTCACGTATCTCCTGAAGGAAGCTGCTCTGGCGGAGAAGCTCGAAATACGGCATGTCGTAGCCGTTAATCTGAACTTTCTTCCCCTCGGCGGCCGCCTTGAAGAAATCGCCGTAGTAGCCGGGCTCGCCGGCCACGAAGTTGTTCCTGTATTTGAATGCGTAATCCACACCGCTGGGCATGGACGCAAAGTACAGCCAAAGACGGTCGTCACCGTCTTTGGCCATGCTTTGTATCTGCCCTTCCGTGTCGCAGGCTACGGGGATGATGAAATCCTCGTCGACATACAGGAGGAGGCTTGAGTCCATAGGCTATCTCAGTTTATTTGCCACTTCGGGGATGAGAACGTCATAGAGGTAGTTGAGGGCCTCGGCAATCACGACAGGCATCCTGTAAATGGTAGGATTCTTTTCGTTGACCGTCTTGAGAGCCTTGTGGAACTCGGTGTCGTTCTGGATGTAGGCCTTGACCTTGACATCGTTGACTCCCTTGAGAAGGCCTGCGGTCTCGGTAAGGATACCGCCGGAATCCTCGGAAATGAACTGGAGGAAGATGTCGAGGAACTTCTTGAACATTTCCATTCCACCCTCCGGGAAGCGGATGTTGATGGCGCCCTTGAAGAGCTCGTCGGGAATCACGTCCAGAGGATTCAGGTCCTTGGGTTCTGCGTCGGGGGCGACGAACTTGAGACCGCTCTCACCCACCACGTCGAAGTTCTCGATTTCGCGTTCTCCGTCCATGGGGATGTGCAGGTAGGTCTCGGGTTCGGACACCAGACCCATAGCGACCTCGGACTTGGCCTCGGTGGCGTTCTTCTCTTCGATAACGAGCTTCACGCCCTTATCTCCGTAACCGGCATCGAAGCAGTACTGATAGAAGCGGCGGCTGTCGCGGCCATAGAGGTCTAGGAGCCAGTCGAAGAGGCGTCCGCCCTTGCCATAGTAGCGAAGGCTCACGGTCTGGAGGTCGAGACCCTTCTTCTCCTTGACGTTACGCACCAGCATACCGGAGTAGAACACCAGGATACCGGTCACATAGGCGGGAAGTGCAAAGACGGGCTGTACGTTCAGGCGCAGATAGTTGTAGAACTTGTGGAAATCGTCGGCGCTGCGCAGCTGGTCGAAGATATTGTTGAGGTAGTAGGGAGCCCTGTTGAAGTGTACGGGATCCGGGTCTACGATATCCTTGACGCCGAGAACCTTCACCTTGGTGGTGTTGGACTCGTGGAAATTGAACAGTGCCTGACGGAACCTGGGTGAGCTCTTCACGGCCTCGAAGAAGAAGCCGCCCGCGATGCGGATGGAGCTCTGGGTGAAGAGTGCGGGACGCAGGTCCTTGCCCTCACCCATGATGAGGATGTCCGAAGTGGAGCCGCCCACGTCAATTCCGAGGGCGAGCTTGGTGTCGCTCACTTCGGTCTTCTTGATCATGGAGTAGACGCACACAGACTCAGACTCGGTGATGCAGACAACCTTGTCGTCACTGGACGGACGGTATGTCTTGGTCTCGTCTTCGATTACAATCTCACGGGCCACATCGTCGTACATGTTCTGGAGGGTGATGCGGTCGCGTTTGCCCATTGAGCTCGGGAATGACCAGTAGAGCTTTTCGGGATAGGCCTGGCTGAGGTCGAACATGTCGGCACAAATCTGTATCCAGAGCATCTTCATGTAGGACTCCTTGCGGCTCTTAGCATCTTCCTCGTCCAGCCATTTCATGTTGTAATGAAGGTCGCCGGCGTTCGTCTTGATGGTATGGTTGTCCATCTCCAGGACGGTGATATTGCTCTCGTTCACAGGCACGCCACCAACGATTTCCTTGTCCAGATAGGCCGGATTGTAATACTTGGGATCGTGAACGTGGAGCCAGGACTTCACCTGTCCGTTCTCGTTAAGGGTACCCTCGTTGGAGATGAAGAGCAGCTCGTCCTTCATGGCCATTGCAAGCTGAGGGTTGTCGAAGCCCACAACCGCAAGACGGCGGTTGGTGAAGGGAACGGGACGGGGGTTGAGGTCGTTGTCCAACTTGTAGTAAGCGGTGGTGTTGGTGGAACCGAAGTCGATACCCACGGTTGCCTTTGCGAGGGAACGGTCCTTCACAGGCATGGCCTCGGAACGGATTACCAGCATACCGGCAACCACTTCCTCACCGCCCTTGTTCACCTTTACGGTAACGGTCTTGAGCGGAACCACGGTGCGGTAGATTTCATACCTGTGGGCCGATGCATCCACCTTTCCGAGAGGATACTCGACAAGGGGCTCGACGGTTGCGCCTTCACCGAAGTCGGGATACATGCGTACGCCTGTTCCGTTCTGGGGAAATTCGCTGTAGTAGTAGTATTTCTTCCACTTCGGGGACTGGAAGTTAGGCCATACGAACACCTTTCCGTCGGACTCCTTCACAATCTCCATCTGGTAGGTCTTGCGGGAGATGGGGCTCCAGGCCTCATTCTCGAGCTTGGCCTCCATGCGGACCTCCACGCTGCCGTCGTTGCCTTCCTCGGCGAAGAGCTTGATGTCGCCGCCACCTTCGACCATGGTCCTGATGTCGGTTGCAAAAGCCTTAACCATGGGAGCTGCGAGAGGCAGTGCCAGGTTGTGACCCTTGTCGGTCCTGAGATAGTAGACGGCCGACTTGGAAATGTCGCGGTTGGGATCGCCTTCGATGTTGCGCCATGCGGCCACGTAGTCGCTGTCCATGAATATCTCGCCGCTCTTGATCTCGACATACTCGCTGAGGGGCTTCGAGGCGAAGAGCTTGTGGTCGGAAAGATAGAAAGAATGCTCGGAGGGCATCAGAAGGGCCAGAGGTCCCACGGGACGGGCGGTGGCAACGGGAATGTTCACGCCCTGAGCCTCGTCGATGCCGGCGAGGGCTGCGATTTCCTTGCCCCAGCGGCCGAGTTCCTCGATGAAGGAAGTGATGAAGCCTTCGATGGCGGAAGGGTCGAGGCGATCGTTCTTTTCGCAGAGCTCGAACATGAAGTCCTGATAGAAGCGGTTGGGGTCCTTACTGTCGGTGGGGCCGTGGCGAAGGGCCAGCTTCATTGAGCTCAGGAAGGAATAAAGGCGTGCGAGCTCCTCGTTGGAAAGGAGGTCGTGGCCCTTCTCCAGAGGGTCGAAGAACTTGCCTTCACGCACCCACTTGATTTCACTCTTGATGTCGCTCTGGAAGGCTTCCAGGTCGTAGTTCATGGAAGTGAAGAGGAAGGTGAAGGGGGAAGTCGCACCCACCAGAAGACGCTTTGCTCCGCCGGGTTCGTTCTTCTTGAAATAGAGGACCTGGATGGCGGCGGGGTTGTCCTTAACGCTGAACTTGTCCTTCTGGAGCACCCAGAAAGGAGCGTCCTTGAACAGCATTTCGCCGTAGGTGTTCAGAATGTTCATGCGACCGCTGTTCTCTTCGGGACGGTCTCCGCGAAGGAGGATGGGCTCTGAGAACTCGAACTTGTCCGGATGAAGGACGAAGGCCGAAAGGAGGCCTCTCCACTCGCCGCGGAAGAACTTGTAACAGTTGTCGATGACGGTGTTTTCAAGATCCTTGGGAGCTACTGCGAGAGCCTTGCGGGTGAGGGTCACGCGGGCCCAGGGCGAAGGGACGCCGGAAATCATCGCGCGGAATTTCTCCGGCTTGTCGGCATCGGCCTTGGCGGTGACGATGTTGTTTACAAAAGTGGAAACCTGAGCGGCCTCGGCAGGGCACCAAGTGTTTTCCTGTGCGCACTCCAACGGTTTCTTGGAATCGAGAAGTAATAATTCTGCCATGGCTGCTATTCGTTAAAATAAAGTTTGGAAAGACTTGCGTAAGCGATTCGCATCATATCCTGGATATTGTTGCGGTTGGGGTCGGGATACTCCTGGAAGGCTTTCTTTGCAACGTCGAAGATGCTGCTGAAAACTCCCACGGAGAACTTCGGCGGATTGTCTCCGGCGAAGAACTTCTCATTAAGCTTGAATCGCTTGAGGCTCTTGAGATCCTTGCACTCGAATGCTTCCTTGGCGAAAAGGATACCGTTTCCGCCGCGGCTCTCATACATCTGGGGCAGCCAGCCACGGACAAGGTAGTTGTCCTTGTCGGCCCCGTAGAAGAACCAGTTGAAGTACTCGCGAATCTTCTTGAAGGCTTCACCGCCCACATCCACGTTCGGGAATGGATAGGCGCGGTCGGTTGCAAGCTGGAAGAAGTATTCGGTGGTGAGGTCGAGAATGGCGGCTGCGCCGAGCAGGCCGAGCTTCTTGCGGAAGATGTCGGCGTCCTTCTGTGCGAAGAGCGGGAAGTCGAGCTTGGCGGTGCCGTAGTTGTGGCCGATGCAGCTGAAGACCTTCTCCTCTGCGAAGGGCTTGTCTTCGTATGCCTTCTCGAAGAAGTCGTAGGCTGCGAGGGCTGCGATGAGCTCGATGTAGTCGGCCGGATTCTCCTGTGCAGCGCCGCCGGTGTCACCCTTGGAGGTGCTGCCGTCGGCCTTCAGCACGTCGTGGCTTTCGCTCTCGGAGCGGCCCAGCAGGTACATCTTCTTGTAGGTCTGCTTCACGGTGTTGTCGCCGTCGTAGAACATGAGGGCGGCCTGCGAGTTGATGGCGAAGTTCTCACTCTTTGCAACCACCTTCTCCGACTGGGAATTGATGTCGAACTTGAAATAGTTGGTGAGGATGATGGTGCCGAAATAGTTGTTCGCAACCACGTCCACATTGCCGTCGAAGAGGATTTCGGTAGCCCTCTTGAATGCGAGCGGAATAATGGGAATCGAGGATGCGCCTGTGCCACCGAATACGGAACCGAAAATGAACACGGGAGCGTTCTTGATGCCGTTGAGGGCGGAGAGGAACTTCTGGAGGTCGTTGCGGGCGGGAGACTGCTTGTTGTAGCGGGCCTCGTATGCGCCCTTGATGATGGCATGGTACATGAGCATGGAGCCCATCTGGGTCTGTGCGCGGTAACCGTGCTCCAGATTCATCTCCATCACGTTGGGATCCATGAAGAGGTCTACCACATCCTGGGCCGGATCGTGGTGCGAAGCGGCGGTGTTGTAGTCCGAAATGGCCTTGAAGGTACCTGTGTCACGGGCTCCGGAATAACCGGGGCTGAACTCGTTGTAGTTGATCTTCGCGGAGAAGAAGGTGTTGGAACGGATGTCGTTGGAGGTGCCGCCGTTAATGGCGTTGTAGCAGCCCACGACGTCCCTCAGACGACGGAAGTTGCCGTTATGCTCGTCGGTATCCAGAGCCAGCATCTCAATCTCGGTGTCGTCGTACATGCCCACAGCAGCGGTATGTACGAAGGCCTCGAGGCAGCGCATGCCGGTTCCGCCGATGCCTATTACGAATAATTTCTTTGCCATGTGTTAGTTCTTTTTCGGGAAGATGGATTCAAGCTTGCTGCCCTTGGGGCTGATTTTGATAAGGACGAAGCCCAGGAGGAAATAAACAAGGCAGGCCACTACGGAAGCCACTGCCATCACTGCAATGAACTTGTTGGTGAAAGCCGGAACGGTGATCTTTGCAAGATACAGGAAATAGTCCAGCACCAGCGAGCACAGCAGGCCGATGAAGCCGATGATGAAATACCATACGCGGCGCTTAATGCCGGAACGGTCCACACGGCCGGGCTGATACTTGATGAGGTTTGCGACCAGCACCATGATGAGCACGAAAATGACGGCCAGGATAATGTCGAAAATCCATGTTGCGGTTACCGCCGCATCATAGTCGGCCTTCGTCTTGATGACGTTGAAAAAGAATGAAAAAGCTGCGGGATACATAGCTGTTCAGGTTTTGTGTTATTTAGTTGTTGATTTAGATGTTATCAGTTGAATGCGGGCATTGCGATGTAGACGGTGTAGATAACCTCCTTGCGCTTTGCGGGGTTCATGGCCGGCTGGCTCAGGACCTGACGGATGCTCTGGTAAAGGGAAGTGTTGAGGGCATGGTTGCTCGCAGAGGAGATGGAGGTCCACTGGAAGCCGCGGTTGAGGTCGTCGTTGTTGGAGAAGTTGTCCTTGGCCTCGTCAATCACGAAGTCCACCTTCAGCAGGTTCATGTGGTCGTTGGCAAGGTCCATTCCGTCGAAATTCTTGTGAATCTTCAGCACCAGCTCACCGTTGTCGGTGAAGGAACGGGCGTCGATTTCGAAGATGTCGCGTACCTCGCGGAGCTGGCCTTCGATGGTGGGAAGGCTGCCCTCGACGGCTGCGCTGTCGGCAAATACCTGGAACTCGTCGTAGCACTGGTAGACCACGGGAACCACGGACTCGATCTTGTAGCAGTCGGCATCCAGGCGGTTCACGGTGATGCCGCGGAGGATGAAGTCGTCGTTGATGTTGCCGGAAGTGAGGTAGTTCTGGATGTCGCTCCAGCTGAAGCCTTCGCTGTTGTCGATGAAGTCAACTCCGGGAGTTGCATCGTGCTCGATGATGCTGGCCTTGATGGCCTCGTTGATGACGGGATACTTGCGGTCGAAGGACACGGTGGGAGCGTGGGTGCTCATGTGAAGCACGAGAACGTCCTCGGTCTCGGGAGCGCTGCGGACGAATTTGGCATTGAGGTTGTCGTCGATGTCGTCGTCCGTGAAAATCATATAGTAACGGTATTTCTCCCAGCGGCCGCTCTCGATGTAGGGCTCGCTGTAGATGTAGATGTCGTGACCGTCCCTCATCCAGGTGCGGAAGTCCTCGGCCAGATAGGGATTGGTGAGATTGTCGTGAACGGAGCCACGGAGGTAGTACTCGCCGTCGGTGATGAGCACGGCCTGGTGGTTCGAGGTCACAATCTGGTGAACGGCGGCCTTGATGTCGGCATTGTTCACCTCACGGACGGTGTTCAGGAGGGCATAGACCTGCTGGCGGTCGCTGGTCTCGAGGGTGATGCTGTTTCCCTTGATGGAATAGTAGTTGGGAGAGCAGTCCACGATGGCCGGATGGGTTGCGCGGTAGAATTCCGAGCTCTTGGCTTCGGAAACGCAGGTTGAATAGTCCACGTAAAGGTCAATTACGTCCTCGAGGGGTGCAACAGCGGCAGGAGTGTTGTGCTGTACGAACCTTCCGAAGTAGTCGAGGTCTACGTAACCGTTGGAGCCGCATGCGGCAGCGGACACGGCCACTGCGGCAATGCAAAGGAGTCTGAGTGTTGTTTTCATATATGTGTTTTATTGTCAAAAGTCGTATTCGTCGTAGTCCAGGTCGCTGGCCTCGTCGTCGTCGGAAGCGAAGTCGTCGAGCGGAATTCCGCGGCCGCTATTGCTGCCGGTGCCGCCGAGAATGTCGTTCAGGACGCCCTCCAGGTCCATATCCTGAAGGCCCTCGAGATTCTCCATGATTTTCCCGAGGCCGAGCCCGCTGGCGAAACCGCCGATTATGTCCGGCAAGGCATGGAGGCCGTCGGCGGCAATCCCTACGGTGCGCGCGGCCGCCTCACGGGCGAGGACGCCGTTGATCCGGGAAATGTCCGTCATTATCTGCTGACGGTCTTCGGAGGGAATATCGTTGATGTTTGCGCGGAATTCCTCGAGAAGCATGTTGTAGTCGTCCTCTACCGCGGCGAGATCCTCATCCGTGAATGAATCCATGCTCACGCAATACTCTGCGAGGCCGTTCATCCTGTCTGCGAGACTGGGCGAAGAGCACGCCCAAAAGGTGAATACTGCGCAGAAACAAAGCGCTGCGACAGCTCTTTTAAGTAAGTTCATATCATCTGTGTTGTTTGAAAAACAAATATAGCAAATTATTTTATTTTTCTTACTTTTGCAGAAACGTTTTTTACCTCCGGCCATGGCAGACGAAAAGATTATTTTCTCGATGAACGGCGTGGGGAAGATTCTCCCGCACAACAACAAGGTGATTCTCAAGGACATATACCTGTCCTTCTTCTACGGCGCAAAAATCGGCATCATCGGCCTGAACGGCGCCGGCAAATCCACCCTGCTGAAAATTATTGCAGGAGTTGAAAAATCCTATCGGGGAGAAGTGGTATGGGCTCCCGGCTACACCGTGGGTTACCTCGAGCAGGAGCCTCAGATGGACCCGGAGAAAAGGGTTATCGACGTGGTGGAAGAAGGCGTCGCCGACGTGATGAATCTTCTCACCCGCTACAACACGGTGTGCGCCCATCTCGGCGACATGATAGACGACACCGTGATGTATGCCCTCTTCGAAGAGCAGGCCGAGCTCACCGAAAAGATAGAGGCCTGCGGCGGCTGGGAAATCGAGACCAAGCTCAAAAGGGCCATGGATGCTCTACAGTGCCCTCCTTCGAATGAGCTCATCAAGAATCTCTCGGGTGGCGAAAGGCGCCGCGTGGCCCTTTGCTGCCTGCTCCTTCAGGAGACGAGCCCACCAACCACCTCGACGCCGAGAGCATCCAGTGGCTGGAAGCCCATCTCCAGCAATACAAGGGCACGGTTATCGCCGTCACCCACGACCGTTACTTCCTGGACAACGTGGCCGGATGGATACTCGAGTTGGACCGCGGCGAGGGCATTCCCTGGAAGGGCAACTATTCCTCCTGGCTGGAGCAGAAGACAAAGCGTCTCGCCATGGAGGAAAAACAGGAGAGCAAGCGCCGCAAGACTCTCGAGCGTGAACTCGAATGGGTGCGCATGGCTCCGAAAGCCCGTCAGGCCAAGCAGAAGGCCCGTCTCGGCGCATACGAAAAACTGGCCGCTGCCGACGCCCGCCAGAAGGAGGACAAACTGGAGATCTACATCCCAAACGGCCCGCATCTGGGCAACAAGGTCATACGTTTCAACGACGTTACGATGGCCTACGGCGACAAACTCCTCTTCGAGCACCTGAGCTTCGAACTGCCGCCTGCAGGAATTGTTGGCGTAATTGGCCCGAACGGCGCCGGAAAAACCACGCTGTTCCGTCTGATTATGGGATTGGAAAGTCCCAAATCAGGCACCATCGAGATAGGAGACACCGTAAAACTTTCCTACGTGGACCAGCAGCACCGGAGCATCGACCCGGACAAAACCGTATATGAAACCATCGCTGGCAATTCCGAGTGGGTAAGGCTCGGCGGCAGAGACATCAATGCACGTGCCTGGGTGGCCCGTTTCAACTTCTCCGGGGCCGACCAGGAAAAGAAATGCGGCATCCTTTCCGGAGGTGAGCGCAACCGCCTTCATCTGGCCCTAACCCTCAAGAACGAGGGCAACGTCCTGCTGCTTGACGAGCCCACCAACGACGTGGACGTGAACACCATCCGTGCACTGGAAGACGGTCTCGACTCCTTCGCCGGATGTGCCGTCGTGGTGAGCCACGACCGTTGGTTCCTGGACCGTATCGCCACTCACATCCTCGCCTTCGAGGGCGACGGCAAGGTGGTCTTCTTCGACGGCAACTATCAGGAATACGAGGAGAACCGCCGCGCCCGCATGGGTGCCGACCCCAAGCCCTTCAAGTACAAAAAACTCACCGAGTAGAATCTCCGGGAGACGCATGTCGCTCCGGGAGGGAATGGCGCTCCGCGGGCAGTTAATAGGCCGATGCCCGCGTCGCACCATTCCCATCCCGTCGCCCAAGGCGCCTGCAGGCGCCCGGCGGAGGGCGTGTCCGAGGGTGGACACGTCCCCGGGGTGGCACTACCCTGGACCAAGTCCACGCATCCGGGGAAATGCATGTTTTGCCAGAAGAGTTTTGGTACATAGTGTTACATTCCGGTCCAGCATGAGGACCGGAAGGAGCAAAAACAGGGGTAAAATGACACTTCCGGTCCATTCGGTGGACCGGAAGGAGCACCAGAGGCCTGGCGCCAGCAGATATAAATTAATTCGTTCCGCGACCTTCCAGAGCACAGTTGCAGAGTAGGAGCTAAGGGGCCCGCACTTTCTTATTTAAGACCAACTCTCCCAGGGTCCGGGACAGGAACTAATAATGATTTATGTCTATTCGCAGAATTGTTTTCATTAGCTTCTTTCTGGCATTCCTTGCTTCTATTTCGGCATACGCCCAGGACATCATTCTGATGAAGGACAACACACTCGTTCGAGCAGTCGTACAAGAGATTAATGACGATTCTGTTGTCTACCGGGATTTTAACAACCAAAACGGCCCACTATATCGTGTAAGCATCTCCAGAATAGCCAAAATTCAGTTCCAGAATGGGACAGAACAGGTCTTCAGTGTTTCGTCCTGCATAGCTTGAACGTCATGAACGACCCTGTTCACAACAGAGTTATCACTGTTATTCTGATTATTGTTATCAGAAGGAGCGCCTGCTGGTTGAATCTCGATCCTGGAGATGTAATCTGCCTGAACAGTAAACGTGGTTCCATCGGCCATTGTGCCGAGCACAGTTCCATCATCGAGATATTGTATAGACGTACATGTCAATGTGGTTCCGTCAACAAAATATACGACCTTCAAAAGTGTCTGCGCCTCTGCGGCTAAAGCAAACAGCAAAAATGAGATTAAAAAGACAAACAGCCTTTTCATGGGGATTATTGATTATTGTAGACTGTTTCAAGTCTAGCCACAACCTTTTCCAGAGTTGCTTCTTTCAATACTACGATTTTATTCGAGTCCATCAGATAATAAACCGGGATGCGCTGAACATCGTACAAACGCTGTCCTCTGATACTTCCGCCATAATCGTATCCGGCCAAGAAGCCTGCTTTTACGGGGAAGGAAGATGCTTGCCATGCGGCATATTCGATACCAGGGTCCAGTGAGAGAACTGTCAATCGATTCTCTCCAAGCAATCCCAGAATTGCCGTGGAGCGTAACAATTCTTCCTGTTCCGAATGGCAGGCGGAGCATGTCGGATTAATGAAACAGAGAAGCAGCCACTCACTTCTGATGTCATAAAGAGACATTTCTTCACCGTTCTGCGTCATGAAGGAGAAGTCTTCCGCCGGATATCCAACCCTGTTCTTCCTTACGATACCAAGCTGATACTCTGGAACTATTTTCAACGCCGACTCCACGTCTGACGACAGAACAGCTTCCAGGTATATCATATACAGTTCATCGTCGTAAAACGTCGACTGACTGTCATGCAGGTATCTCTGAAACAACACCTGGATTGTGGAAAACGCATCCGGGTATGCCTGCGCCTTGACTATCATCTTCTCTATACTCGAACTGGCATTGGGATAGGATTGACTTTTCAGCAAATAAATAAAGTCCAAAACGGCTTTTGGCGAAGCAAACAGTTGGGCGCTGGAGAAATCGCAATTATCCCAGAAATGCCCGGCGAGATAATCTATCCGTTCCTGTCGGTTCACAATACTTGACGGGACATCAGGATATGTGAACGTTTGGGCGCTTACATAAGTGCCCGTAATCATGGAGAAAAACAATATGACAGAAAACGCAAGCCTGTACATGTTACTTTTTCTTGAAAGAAGGTCTGAAGGTGTATCCAACCGTCAGCATACCCTTGCTTTTTGTTCCGTATTGAAATCCCACATCCAGACTCCCCTGCCCAACAAACCAGCAGGCACCAGTCAACAGCTGCAACTCAAAAAAGGCATCAGGTGCAAAATTGAATGAGAAACCTGCACCGGCATACGGCGCAATATTGGCCGACTTTATCCTGAAAGGCAGGTAGGCCCTGGACGAAGCGCTGATTGCGCCGGAAAAAGTGTTTCCGCCATCAGTATGGGTCCGACCGAAGTTGAGTGTGGAGGAGATGTCCAGGTAATTCTTGTACAAGTATGTACCAAGTCTCGCGCTGGTGAAAAAACTTGATGAGCCTTTGGCTCCGGACAGAGAAGCTCCAAAGTAAAAGAACCATCGGTTATTACCCTGTCTCTGAACCGTGAGGGGAGAGAAATTCTCCAAAGCCAGGTTGTCATTATTCCACCCCTCCACAAGTATAAAGGAGTCCGTACCCCTCAACCACAGTTCACGGCCCTGAGTAGAAGTATAGACCGTAATCTTCTGCTGAGGCCTGGTCCTGCAATAATCATTCAGCAAAGAACTCTTCTGTGAAACAGACAGCGTTGAATAATGATCATTTGCATAAAGGAACAGCGTGGTGTCGGAAGCATATCCCGAAGAGAAGCACTCATGTAACGTTTGCTGAGTTGCTCTCAAATCCGTATTTTGCGACAATGCCCGGGGAGCAAATATGAGCTCCGCGAATAAGACGGCAAACAACAATCGTTTCATTATCTTTTCTTTAGGTTGTAGTCAAAATAAAAAGTCTTTCCAATCGACAGGCTATAATTCATCGATGCCTTGGAAGAGAACGGCACATACAGATTCAGCATAATGTCGAAAGAAGAGGAGCGGTCTTTGTCAGGGAAAGACAGACCTACAGATGGAGACAGACTTAAAACATTGCTGCCTTTTGAAAACATATCATTGATACCTGCCCCGAATACGAATACGTTCCACGTCTTGTAGGCAGAAATGCCGATACTTCCCGACATGGAGCCTCCGGAAAAATTCAACCCGGTATTCAACGATGCACTGTACTGCTTGGACGTCATCATACCAAGTCTTGCATTCAGAGAGAACATGCCGGACGCTATAGTGCTGCCGCCATAAGCCATAAGCCGGGGCGGTTGATCGCCTATAACATTTTCTTTGAACCAAGACTGTGGCTCCTGTGCCTGATGCTGAGCGTGATTCAGCTCATAAAGATGAGAATTGAGTGTTGCCACTCTGTCTCTAGTATTTGCCGTTTGAGGTGTAAGTGAAATTCCTTTACCCAGCAGCAGAGAAGCATATTCATACTGTCCGAGACTCTCCCATACGGTGCTTGCGCTGATAAAAATCAACGGCTCCGCCGGAAACGCCTCCATGAGTTCCTCATACAAGGCTATTGCCTGAATCGACTGACCTCTGGCTGCAAGTTGATTCGCCCTGGTCAATGATTCCGACGGCGCCAACCCACTGACGTGTGCTCTCATTGCGTACTTCCCGGACAGCGCCGCATAAGAACCGGCCATGGAAGGCGGAATATCGGCCCTGGCACCTAAAACGGCGGATGCATTATTGAAGCCCATGATGAACAGGACCTGAGATGCATAGAAATCCTTATAGACAGCCGAGAGGGCCCGGCTTCTGTCTATATTGACCAATGCTGCCTCAAAATCGTGATTCAGTGCGAGCGCATAGGCATATTCACCAATAAGATCGCCGTCTATTCCAGAACCTACGGTCCTGTCGTTCCTTGCCGAATCTATGGCTTCCGAATATGCGATCACCGCTTCCGGAATACGGTCTGCAAGCAACAGGCCGAGAGCTTCCCTGTTATAGACAGGCTTGTCTTTTGAGAAAGACCGTGTTATGGCCTCCACTATATTGCCAGTCTGTGCGAACGAGTTCTGAACAAACAAGACGCATAGAACGGCTGCAACCACTAATGTTTTATGCTTCATAATCAGAACTGTGTATAATCATGGGCCGACAAGGCCTTACCATTGATATCAATCAAAGCACTGTCATATTGATTCTTAACCACGTTAATCGAATGACATCTTTGAGCTCCGGCTCCTCCGGATTGGACAAAATGGTCGACGATTGGTGCCATGCGATGGCCTTCTGCCATCCATCCAACTACAGCTCCACCAACCACACCCCCAACTAACCCGGTGGCAGGGGCTTCTACTGCAAGTGTTCCACCTATGATACCGCCATATGTGGCGCCATTTATTGCGCCGGACACTTGACTTGATACATCCGATACAATACCTATATCAACTGAGTTGCCAATTACATCCAAATCAGTTAAAGACTGAGCGCGTGTTAAAATATCATTGGATGTATGATAAGCCGTAATGTCATAATCTCCGGCTTGTTTCTTCTCCAGCAAGCCCATTTCGCTCAAAGTAGAATTGGAAACTCCCGCTGCGTTATAGGTGTATGTGGGCAACCCGGTAGACAATCCAATAATGCTTGCAACACCTCCACCCAAAGAGTGGCCGACAATTTCTATATCCAGATTGCCTCTTACATCCTGCGGAATACTGTTAATAGCAGAGGCCAACGCGTTTGCCATCGTATATTGAGGTGTTTCCAAGCCAAAAGCCAAAGCACCATCATTGATAGCATCGAGTTTATCATCGGTTCCGGCACAAGCAATGGTGTATTTACCCGTAAGACTGTTAAAGTACAATTCTGCGTGCCAGCCAGTGTCGTCGTCTGTGCTGTTTAAAAGCTGTATGGTTTCTGCTATGCCACGCATCGGGTCTCCCGGAGTAAAACTCTCCGGAGTAACCATCCGATAATTGGTATATTGAAGGTACTCTTCCGCATTTCCGTAAGGAGCTATTGCCAGAACCGCCATATCGACTTCATGTTTCTCCGGAGTCAGGTCTATGGCACGTAACTCATCATCGAAATCGGCCTTCTTGTCATTTATCAGCTTTGTCGCAAACGCCTCGAAATCAAGAATGGCCTGCTTCTCCTCATTTGTCATCGAATCCGAAGCTTTGTTCTGAAGAGCAGCCATATCAATACCGGTTATTGTCTTGAACTGCCGGTAGACCCATGAGATATAGGCAGATGGAGGCTCCACGGAAGGCTCTCGCGAATGGTCAACCGCGGAAAGGTAATTCTGGACATTTACCATATCCACGTTTCGCCATCTGAAGTCGTCGGAATGGGCGTCTCCAAGGGAGTTAAACGTACGGTTCGTGAAAAAGCCATCATCAAACACAGGCCCGACCCTTCCGGAAGGCGAAGCATTTCGGACGCGAGCAATTCGTCAAAAGCGTCATTTCCCGTACTCACCGCAACAGTCCCATTGGCATTCCCGACTCCGCCTATTATATCCAGGAGGGCCGCATTGTCTTCGGCCCAGTCACGGATTTCATTCGCAGGATTTACAGAATAGAAACTGCCGCCTGTCTGAGGGCCGTTGATTGCAGCAAGTCCTGAACCGCCGCTGTCGTCCCCACCGAATCCGACGCATGGAGTTGCGAACGTGTTTATAATACATCCATCCAAATTCTGACTTCCCATCATTGACGCTCGTGCACTTTCGCATTCGCTTTTTGTCGAGAAGGGATTCTGCTGAATATGCTCATTCGTTGCCTTAAGATATGCGTCATTAACACCAACTGCGATCGTCAGTTCTTTACCACCTATCCACTCGGAACAATTTCCACTGTAACTTGAAGAGATCGTAAAAGTATATTGAGCAGAGAGGATGGAGCAACTGAATAAAAGAATCGATAAGGAAATCAGTCGTTTCATTGTTAAGGTTTTATCAAAAATTAATCATTCCGGACTACCAGGCAAGGCGGACGAGGACGGGCAGGTGGTCGCTAGCCTCTGAGATGTCAAGTCCCTCTGCCTGAGTGAGCACTTTCGCCTCCAGGACCTCCACAGGGGCCGAATTCCTGAGCCTGAAAACGTAGTCGATGCATTTCTGCGGATTGACGGAAGGGAATGTGGCGTCATCCGTGGAGAGCCGCTCCCACTGCTCCTCCAGCACCGTAACGGCGTTCGGCGTGGAGCTGTGAGGCTCGGCGTTCATGTCGCCCAAAAGAAAAACAGGTTTTGCGGAAGAAGAATAGTTCTCGCTGAACCAAGCGTTTATCAGCCGCGCCTGAGCAATCTGACTGTCCGGCGTAGCATAGTCGAGATGGGCCGATGCCACAATCATCGACGGAGTCTCGACCACGGCCACGCTGCGCTCTTCGCGCCCGTCTCCGCGCGGAAGCGGCAGCGTAAAGCTGTTCAGGATTCCGTCCCTGGACACGATTCCGTTTCCGTAGGCCCCGCCGGCGTAAGGAATGGCCCGCGCGAAATGGTATTGCCACCCGCCAAGGGAGTCGGCAAGAGAGCGGAGCTGGAAAGTATCATGGCGGCGGTTGCAGCTGTCGAGTTCATTAAGGCAGACCACCTCGGCCCCGTTCTGGAGTATGACGGAGGCAACGGACGGGATACTGTTCTCCGTATATTTTCCAAAGGCGCCGACATTGTAGGTCATGAGCGTATGTGTGGCCTTTTCACCCTCTGTGCAGGAGGGACAGGATGCGATACCTGCCAAAAAAGCCATCAGTATGAGCAGACGCTTCATAAGGCGGAAATGTGGATGAGGAGTTTACCCTCGTAATAAGGGTCGGAAAGCCATGTGTCCAGTTTCCATACGCCGATGTTGCCAGGGCGGAGAGTCTTTCGCCCGGAAGGCGAAGCGAGAAGACGGGAAATCTCCTCGTTGATGTCGCCACCCTTCAGGCAGAGAATGCCTTTGGAATACTTCCCCGCCACCCAGGGATAAAAGTCTTCAAGCGATGCCACCGCGCGGGAGACCACATAGTCGAATCTCCCGGGAAGGCTCTCGGCGCGGGCATTGACCACCTTCACGTTGGAGAGGCCGAGAGATTCGGCCACCGCAGACGCAACTATGGTTTTCTTCCCAACGGAATCGCAAAGGGTGAACTGTGCCCCCGGGAAAAGGATTGCCAGCGGAATTCCCGGGAAACCGCCGCCGCAGCCAACGTCAATAATGCTGCAGCCATCGAGTTCCAGGCCGTTCTGGGCGGCATATTTCGCTACTGCAAGGGAGTGGAGCACGTGATGGGAATACACGGCGTCGATATCTTTCCGGGAAATCACGTTAATCTTCGCGTTCCATTCCCGGTACAAGGCGTCCAGAGCCAGGAAACGCTCCTCCTGCTGCGCGGAAAGGGGAAAACCGGCTTTAATGAAACTTATGAATTCTTTTCCGTCCATGGCATTCTACTGTACTTCACCCCGGAGCATCATCTGCGAAAGCTGCTGTTTCCCGCGGCGTATGCGGGTGCGCACTGTATTCAGCTCCAGGCCAAGTTCTTTCGCGATTTCCTCGTATTCCAGCTCCTCTATCATGTATTTTTCCATCACCTCCTTGTAAAGGGGCGGGAGTTCTGCGATGAATCCCATAAGCCGCTCATGCACCTCGTCCTGGATGATTTCTTCCTCGGGGGAGGTTTCGCTCAGGGTTCCGTCGCCGTCGGGGGAATCGGCCGCCGACTGGAACATGCCTTCCTTCTTGCGGTCCTCCCTCTGGATCCTGTCGAGATGGTCCATCGCGGTGCGGGTGGCGATTGTAAGGAGCCAGGGGCGCAGCTCGCGCGACCTGTCGAAAGCCGTGAGGGCTGCGAAAGCCTTCTGGAAGCTTTCCGTCACGACGTCGTCCACGTCGGCCTTCCAGCGGAAATAGCCGCTGACGCGTCCGCGAATGGCCTTTTCGTGCATCTGGTAGATGGCGCGGTAGGCCATCTGGTCGCCGCCGAGGGCCAAGGAGACAAGCTCCTGGTCGCTGCAGTTGAGGTAGTCGATATCAGTGTGCATCCAGCCAGTTTTTACCTGCCGAGCATTCCACTGTGAGCGGAACCGACAGTTTGATTACATTTTCCATTTCCTCCACCACAATTGCGCGGAGCGTCTCCAGCTCGTCGGGGAAGGCGTCGAATAGCAGTTCGTCGTGAATCTGCAGCACCATGCGGCTCCTGAGAGAGGCCTGGTCGAGGCGCTTCTGCACCCGTATCATCGCGAGCTTGATAATATCGGCCGATGTCCCCTGAATGGGGGCGTTCACAGCGTTACGCTCCGCCAGGGCCCGCACGTTGGCGTTTCTCGAGCCGATGTCCGGCAGATAGCGGCGCCTCCCGAAGAGAGTCTCGACATAGCCGTTGTCGCGTGCGAAAGCAATGCTGTCGGCAATGAAGGACTGGATGGAGGGGAAGCTCTCGAAATAGCCGTCAATAAGCTCCTTCGCCGCCTTCCGGCCGATTCCCAGCCTCTGCGAGAGGCCGAAGGAGGAAATTCCGTACATTATTCCGAAGTTGGCCGTCTTCGCCATGGTGCGCTGTTCGCGGGTAACCTCTTCCACGGGAATTCTGAAAATCTTCGCGGCCGTGGCGGCGTGAACGTCCACCCCGTCGCGGAAGGCTTTCACAAGATGCTCGTCACAGCTGAGGTGAGCCATTATCCTGAGCTCAATCTGGGAGTAGTCGGCCGAGACTATTATTCCGTCCGGGCTGCCGGCGACGAAGGCTTTGCGGATTTCCTTGCCCATTTCCGTGCGGACAGGAATGTTCTGCAGGTTGGGGTTGGAACTCGACAGGCGGCCGGTTGCGGTGAGGGCCTGGTTGAAGGTGGTATGAACCCTTCCGTCGACGGGCGAAATGTAAGAAGGGAAAGGTTCGATATAGGTGGAGAGAAGTTTCTTCTCCGCCCTGAAATCGAGTATTTCGCCAATCACCGGATGGCGGTCGAAAAGTGCCATGAGCGTGGCCTCGTCGGTGCTGTACTGGCCTCGGGCGCTCTTTTTTGCCTTAGGGTCCAGCCTCAGTTTGTCGAAAAGGACATCGCCTACCTGCTTCGGGGAAGAGATGTTCAGCTCGGCCTCCCCCGTCATTTCCCGGATGCGTTTTTCCCTTGCGGAAATGCTTCCGCGAAGCTTTTCAGCGAAGTCGGCAAGGGGAGCGGGGTCTACCTTCACACCCTCGCGTTCCATGGAGGCGAGCACCTTGGCGAGGGGCTCTTCCATGCTGTCGTAGAAGGAGGGCAGCTCCTTTTCAAGATTGCGCCCGAGAACGTTCATGAAGGCCGCTTCGGTGAGACGGCTCGCCGGTTTGGCGGGAGCCTCGTCCTCCGGAGCCTCGTCGAACAGCGACAGCGCAACGCTCTCCCCGCTTTCCTCCTCAATCTCAATGCCGATGCGTCCCCGCATGAGCGCCGCCACGTCGTGGCTCTGCTCGGGGCTTATCACATAGTGCATTAGCCGGATATCCTTCCACAGGCCTCCGAGGGAGATTCCTTCATTTCGGAGAAGATGGGAAACGTACTTGAGGTCGGTGCCGTATTTCGCCACCGAGGCGTCTTCCAGAAGGGATTTTGCCTCTCCCGGCATGCAGGCGGCGGCAAGGCCTTCGCATCCGAGGAAAAGGCTTTCCACGCGGGCGAAGATCCCGCTCCCCGACGGCAGTGCCACCACTCCCAGAACGCCCGCGCGGCGGGCGGCGGCTTCAAGTTCCCGGAAGGGCACTTCCTTCATTTCAGAGGGCTGGCCGGGGGCGGCAGTATCGGCCTTCGGAACGGGGGCGCTTTTCGGCAGATAGCGCCTGAGGGAATTGAATTCGTATTCCTGGAACAGCTCGGCAAGGCGGGGCGTGAATTCAGTATCGAGGCGCATCTCCTCCACCTTCACCGGGATGTCCATGTCGGTCTTTATGGTCACGAGCACCTTCGACAGCGGCAGGTGCGGCGCCGCCTCGCGGAACATAGCCTCCTGGCGGGGCGGAAGCTCGTCCATGTGCTCCACCACCGCTTCCATGCTGCCATAGCGGGAAAGCAGCTTGGCTGCGCCCTTGTCGCCCACGCCCTTCACTCCGGGAACATTGTCGGAAGCATCTCCGCAGATGGCCAGCATGTCCACCACCTGGCTGCAGGAAGATATCTTCCACTTGTCGCAGATTTCCTTTTCGCCCAGGATTTCGCCCTCGGCGCCGCCCTTTCCGGGCTTGTACTGGAACACGTGGGGGTTCACGAGCTGGCCGTAGTCCTTGTCGGGGGTGACCATATATACCTCTGTCCCCTCCCTTCCGTTCTGGGTGGCGATGGAGCCAATCACGTCGTCGGCCTCGAAACCGGGGATGGTAAGGACCGGGATATTCATCGCCTTCACAATCTCCGTGAGCGGCTGCAGGGCATCGATCACCAACTGCGGGGTCGGAGGACGGTTGGCCTTGTACTCCGGATAGAGCTGGTTGCGGAAGGTGCCGCCCGGAGGGTCGAAAGCCACAGCCAGATGCGTGGGCTGCTCTTTTTCGATGAGTTCGAGCAGGTATTTAGTAAAACCGTAGAGGATGGACATGTCCATCCCCTTGGTATTGATCATAGGCCGCCCCAGGAATGCATAATACATCTTGAAGACCAGGGCGTGGCCGTCTATTAGAAACAGTCTGTTCGGCACCGTCACTTACTCTGCGGGAACATCCTCGGGAAGGAGGGCGAAGGAAACGGTGGAAAGAGTGTTCCATTCGCCGCGGGTGAAGTCGGGGAAAACCACCGGCATGTTGCCGTGCTTGATGGAAACCTCGGTGAGTTCCACCAGGCAGCTCCACTCGGCTGCGTCATACACGTCCTGATCCAGAGGAAGGCCGTTGTGGAGGCAGTAGATGAGACGGTAGTCCATGATGAAGTCCATTCCGCCTTCGTGGCCGGGGATGTCGTTGGCAAGGCTGTAGAGCGAGCCGGTGACCACACCCTCGGGGGTACGCATCCTGGCCTGCATCTTTGCGATGGGGTGACGGTACAGGGTCATGAGGGCGTCGTATTCCTCCTTGCTCATGTAGTCTTCCGCGTCGAGATTGTCGTAGTCCACGTGCTGGAGCTGCTCTCCGCCAAGGGCCAGACCGGACACGCCGAAGCCCTCGTTCGGGTACTTGTTGGCGAATCCGCGAGTGCCCTGAAGCTGATACATACGGCTGTAGGGCTGGGGAGTAACCACACTGTGCTCCACGAGGATGGTCTTTCCGTTGCGGGTGCGGATGATGGTGGAGGTGTTGTCGCCGTTGGCATAATCGGCGGTCGCACACTTCCTGACCCTGGAATGCTCCGGTATCCATCGACACCAGGATATCCATCTTGTCGCCGCGGTGGATGTTCAGATCCTGGCACACGGGGCCGAGTCCGTGAGTGGGATACACGTCGCCGTGATGGGCCCTGTTGTAAATCATGCGCCAGTCGCCCTCGTAACCATCCCAGAAAGGATCGAGGTTGTGGGAATAGGAGCCTTCGCCGTGAACGATTTCTCCGAAGAGCCCGTGCTGTGCCATATTCAGGCAGGTGAGCTCGAAGCCGTCGTAGCAGCAGTTCTCGAGCATCATGCAGTGACGCTGGGTGCGCTCCGAGGTGTTCACAAGGTCCCAGCACTCCTTGACGGAAGTGGCGGCGGGCACCTCGATGGCCACGTGCTTGCCATGCTCCATAGCATACACCGCGATGGGAGTATGGAGCTGCCAGGGAACGGCGAGGTAGACGAGGTCGATGTCGTCCCTTTCGCAGAGTTCCTTGTAGCCTTCCTCACCGGTGAATTCATAGAGGGCACGCGGTGCGCCAAGCTCCTCGATGATGCTCTGGGCACGGTCGATGCGGTCCTGATGGAGGTCGCACAGGGCAACGACGCTCGCATCCTCGATAAGGGGCAGACGCCACACGGCGCCGGTTCCGCGGTCACCCAGGCCGATGAGGCCGATCCTCACATGCTCGATGGGGTCGCACTTGAAACCCAGCATGGACTGCTGGTTGGCGGGACGGGCCGGAGTGTTGTATACAATCTGATTGTTCTTGATTGTGTAGCCGTATTCGTCGCAGGTGCAGGAAACGGCCAGGACGGCTGCAACAGCCGCTGCAAGTAATCCGATTACTCTTTTCATAATCCTGTGTTTGTTATTCAAGCATCAAAGAACGGAAATCGTCGATATCCTGCTGGGAGACACCAGCCACCTCGCGCAGGTACTTCTCCACGCCGCTGGCGAAAGTGCCGCTTCCGGCCAGTTCCCAGAAGTAAGGGACCACATCGCTGTAGACCCATGCCATACGGGTGTTCCTGAAAACGGGGTTGGGATTGCTCTTCTTGTCGGAAGAAGCCACGGGAGCGAAGTAAGTGAGCTCATACTCCTTGGAGATGTCGCCCTCGGGAACGCCCAGAAGGCCCAGCAGCAGGATGCCGAGGGTGCCCGTACGGTCGCGGCCGAGCGAGCAGTGGAAGTAGACGGGCTTGCCGGCGCGGACGCTGTTCACCACGAATTCGAAGCACTGCTTCGTCTTTGCGGCGTCTTCGACCAGCATGGTCTTTCCGCCCTGCTCGATAACGGGAGCACAGTGGTCCAGACCGGCCACGGCAGGTTCGAACATCACGTCGGATTCGCCGCGCAGGTCGAGTTCTGCGCCGAGTCCCTCGAAGAGAACCTCCTTCTCACCCTGGGCATTGAGCGGATAGGGAGTCCACTTTTCGTTCAGACGTCCGCCGCGGTATACCATGCGGTATTTCACGGTCTTGCCGTCCTGGGTCCTCCAGCCGCCGAAGTCACGGGCGTTGCGGCCGCCGCCGCCCTTGGTGTTGGGCTTGGAGGTGTCGCCGCTGAAGTAGACCTGGTGCAGATGACCGGTGGTGCTGAAGGAACCGCTCGCAAGGACCTTTCCGTTAGAGCCGATTACGCTGTAGGTGTAGTGGTCGTTGGGAACCAGGTTGGTTATGTTCACATAGAGGGAACCTGCGTCGATGTCCATTTCTCCGGACCAGCCGAGTTCGTCGGCAAGGTGCAGTTTCATTGCGCCGTCCACAAGGTCTTCCTTCTTCCAGCGGATGCTGTACTGGCAGGGAATGTCGCCGTCGGGCCATTCCTTACCCCAGTTGTCCCAGGTCAAAGGTTCGCCCACCTTGCCGCCGAAGCCGCCGTAGTAGTCGAAAATACTGGTATACTGGGAATAGGTCTTGTCCGGATAGTTCACATGGGTGAGGAAGTCCTCCACCAGAGGGTTGGTGGCAAGCACCACGTCGCCGTCCTTCACTTCTTCCGCGGCACCGGCCATGGGATCGCCCAGCTGGACGATGGTGATAAGGGCGCCGACGCCCTTGCCGGAAATCACGATGTCGGTAGACCTGTTTTTCTTCTTGGGGTTCTGTCCGCAGGAATAGGATACGGTCACGGCTTCTGCGGAAGCGCTGCCGCTGGTGGGAGTGACGGTGAGCCACTCATCGTCGGGAGCGAGGGCCCAGTCGGTGTTGCAAGTAAAGGAAACGGTACCTGTGGCGCCTTCACAGCTCACGGTGATTTCCCTCTCGCCGTTGATTGTTATCACACCCTTTACGTCCGGATCCGGGCCGGGCTCGGGGTCGTTCTTGTCCCCACAGAAAACGAGAGTGGGAAGAAGAAGAAGCAATGCAAGAAATTTCTTGGTCATAAGGCTATTGTGTTTTGATTATTTGACTTCAATCAGGTAGTTTCCTTCAAAGACGGGATTGATTACGGGGTTCGCCCCGTCGAGGGTGTAGCTCACCGGTTCGTCGGCCGTGTACTCAGTGACCGTGTAAGTGCGGCCGGGCTCGAGTCCGCGGAGCTCGATGGCGTCTCCGTTCCATTCGGAGGCATAGAAGGCATAATACATGGCCCCGTCCTTCGAGATGACGTGGCCCTCGGGAAGGTCGATTCCGTAGGTGTAGAGGTTCAGGTATTCGCCCGTCGAGAGCATCTTGCCGGTGTAGATGGGGACCCATTTGCGAAGAAGGGCCTCCTTCTCGGCCGTAAGCAGGCTGCCGCCGTTCTCGGTGGCGTCGGGGTTCGGCTCCGGCCAAGTGAATTTCGTGCCGATGATACCTCCCACGCCAATCTGCGAGGCGAAATCGAGGCCGCCGTCGCTGAGTTCAACATGGTCGGCATAATATGCGAGCGAGGGGCAGAGGGCAGCATAGACCTTGCGCTTCATGCGAATCTGGGCGCTGGAAGTGGGGTCGGACGCCACGGCCTGGTTCATATACGGCGTGTTGAAGAAGTTTATCGCACAGCCGCAGGGGCAGATCTGCACCACTGCGCCGGGTTTGTCGGCCTGGGCCCTCTCATAGAGATGGCGGAAGAATTCCGGGAAGAGGGAGCAGGCGTCTTCGGGTCTTGCGAGCTCGCTGGAGGGGTTGTAGTCCGGCTCCGACATATTGAGGTGCTGGCCGTCGAGCTTGAAGCCGTCGAAACCCCAGTCCACGAGGAACATGTCCACCAAATCTTCGGTATACTGCCAGGTGTGGGCATTCACGGGAGAGAGATACCAGCTGTCCCACCAGGAAATGTCCTCGTGGGTGCCGTCGGCCTTCACCAGGAGCATCTCAGGATGGTTTGCGGCGAGGGCGCTGCCCGGGTCGGCTGCCATGGGAGCCCACCAGATCTTGGCCTTGAGGCCTGCGGCGTGGATGGCATCCGTCATCCGGCGCATGCCGTCCGCTCCGATGCGGTCGTTCGCAGTCCAGTCGCCTTCGCATATCTGGTAGCCGTCGTCCACGTCCACCCACTTGAAGCCCAGCTCCACCACCTTAGGGAGCGTGCCTATGACCTCGTCCACGGTGAATGTGCGCTCATAACCCCAGGCGCACCAGACGGGCTCGTAGGCATCGGCCGGAGAAACGGGGGCCTCGTGGCCGAAGGCCTCATGCATATAGGCGGCGAAGCGCCTGAGCGGCTGGAAGAAGTCGCCGGTGCTTTCGATTACGAACTGACGGAAAGCGCTGAGGGTGTCGCCGGGGGCGAGCACCACGGGCTCTGCGAACTCCTGACGGATGCAGGCACGGGTGAAGTTCCCCTTCCGGCTCACGGGCATGCTCACAAGCTTGAGCTCAGGCTCCGCGAGGCCCACGCTGAGACATGCGTCCTTCGACCAGATGCTCACCATGGGGACGCCTCCGCCATAGTCGCTGTCGTTCATTCCCAGATAGTTCTCCTTGAAGAAGCCCTTCTCCACGGGGAGTACCCAGTCCATGCGGTATGCAGTGGATGTGGGCTGAAGGGACCAGACATTATCGGCTTCAAGGCCGATGGGGGAAGTCTCGATGGCATCCAGGGTGACGGGCTTGGCGCCGTTGTTCACGAAGAACACCGTACGAAGGGTCATCCCCTCGCCTGCAGGAGTGGTTTTCACGCAGACGTCCAGCCCGCGGACCACCTTTTTCCCGAGGAAAGCGCTGTCTGTCATGGGCTGCTGCGTGCAGGAAAGCAGGGCAGCGGCGAAAAGCAGGGAGCTAAGTATCCGTTTCATATCCTAAAGTGCAATTTCATGTCCGAAACGCTCGCGGCACACCTTGCGCACGGCCTCCAGGGAAGTGAAGGCGCCGGTGCCGCCGGCGGCGGTGGTGTTCACGGCGCCGGTGAGGTTGCCGGTAATCTGGCACTCCTCCGGCGAAAGGCCCTTCACGAAAGCGCCGATGAAACCGGCATTGAAGCTGTCTCCCGCGCCGATGGCGTCCACCACATCCTTGTTCAGGAAGGCCGGAAGCAAATTCCTGGAACCGTCCTTCTTCACCAGGAGGGAGCCCTTGGAACCGCATTTCACCAGCATGATTCCTCCGAGGTAAGGCTCCACCTCGGCGATTGCAGCCTCGAGGCTATCCTTGCCAGTGAGGGCGCAAAGCTCCTTCTCGTTGGGCATAAAAACGCTAATCTTCGGAAGGACCGAAGGATAGTCCAGGGCCCATTTCTCCACCGGGTCCCACTGCGTGTCCAGCGACACGGTCACACCCTTTTCGGCCGCGAGGTCAAGCACCTTGTGGATGTCCCTCAGAAGGGCCGACTGCATGAAGAGCGAGGAGAGGTGGATATGCTGCGAGAGGTCGAAGACGCTCTTGTCAATCTGGTCGAAGCCCATGACGTCCATGGAGCCCTGATAGGTGAGGTTTGCGCGGTCTTCGCCGTAGTTCATGCAGATTGTGGCTCCGGTGGGAGTTTCGCCCTCGCCGATGAAGTGGGTTGCCACGCCCTTCGCCTCCAGCGAAGAGCGCACCAGGGCGCCGAAGGAATCCTTCCCCACCAGCCCCACGAAGCACACGCGGCTTCCGAGGGCCGAGGCATTGGCCGCAAAAATGGCCGTGGAACTGCCAAGAGTCACGGTCATGTCCTTGCAAAACTTCTCTTTTCCGATTTCAGGTTCCGACTCAATCCCGTTCAGGATGATGTCTACGTTAAGTTCGCCAATGGCTGCAATGTCGTATTTTTTCATGTTTATGTGGTATTGCTTTGCGAATATGCGAATAATCTTTCAAAATACTCTTATATGTTTCGGTTTATGTGTAAAAAAAACATTTCGTTTTGTTTCATTTATTTTTTTGCATATATTTGCGGAAAACACCAAAACTAAGCCCCATGGACATTTACGACTCGGCTCAAGGGCGTCGCTCCGCCATTTTGCAACTGTTGAAGGAAGATTCCTCCGTGAACGTTTCAGAACTCAGTAAACGTTTCGGAGTTTCGGAAGTAACCATCCGTAAGGATTTGCGCATTCTGAAAGAGAGGAAACTCCTCATCAGAGTGCACGGAGGCGCAATCACCGGCGCATCGGCGGCAACTGAGGAAAGCGAAGAGAGGAACTTCAATTTCAAGAAACTGGTGAACCGCCGTGAAAAAGAGGCCATCGGGCGTGCCGCCGCACAGCATATCAAGAACGGAGACACCATCCTCGTGGACTCCGGAACCACCGCCCTGGAGGTAGTGAAAAACCTTCAGGCCTTCACCGACCTCACAATCATCACGAACTCCATAAACGCCATGATGGAAGCGCTGAAATACAAGCGTTTCAAGGTGATTCTCCTGGGCGGGACGGTAAGGGAATCCAGCCTTTCCATGGTGGGTCCCCTGGCCGAGTCGAACCTCAAGCTTTTCTACTGCGACAAACTCTTCCTCGGAGTGGACAGCTTCTCCGTGGATTCCGGCCTCTCAACCCCCAGCGTGGAAGAGGCAAGTACCAATCAGGTAATGATTTCCCGTGCCCGTGAAGTGATTGCGGTGTTCGATTCCTCTAAAATCGACAAACGGGCTCTCGCCTTCATCGCCGGGGCCGACAAAATCCACTCCGTGGTCACCGACCGAAACCTTCCGGCAAATGTCAGAAGACAGCTGAAAGCCATGAAAATCAACGTGGAGACGGTTGTTTCATAGCAAAAAAGCGAAACACGCAGAAACATTTTTTCGTTTGACATTAAATAATTGATAATTAACAAATTAATACGATATAGCATTCGTTTCGTTTTTATTTCCTTTTTAACTTTGTTAAATAAATCCGAAACATTTAACGAGTCCTTTTATATATTTGCGTAATCAATCATGCGCTAATGACACAGGATTATAACACTTACAAAGAGATCAAGCAGCAGCCCTCAGTATGGCTCAAAACCTATGATATCGTCCTTTCCCGCAAGTCCGAAATCAAGAATTTCATAGACCGCTTCCTCGGTGAAGGATATGAGATTATCCTCACCGGAGCAGGCACGTCGGCATATATCGGAGACGCTCTTGAGCCCGCTCTCTACACCACCCGTTTCAGGGGTGCGAGGGCCCTTGCCACAACGGATATCATCACCAATCCGCAGATGTTCTTCGACAGCTCCTCCAAGGTGCTGCTCATCTCGTTTGCACGTTCCGGAAACAGCCCGGAAAGCGTTGGTGCAATCAAGGCCGTAGAAGCCACCGCAGGCAGCGTGGCCCACATCTTCATCACCTGCAACAAGGACGGCGATCTCGCCAAGAAAAAGGGTGAGAACATCCTCTGCCTGCTCCTCCCTCCGGAGACGAACGACCTTTCCCTCGCCATGACCAGCAGCTACTCCACCATGTTCATGTGCTGCTCCATGATAGCGAACATCGCCCATATCGAGAAGGACGGCCCCCAGATAAAGGAAGTCGCCCAGTGCGTTGAAAAGGCCATGGAGAAATACGAGAAGGAGATTGAGAAGATTGCCTCGCTGGATTTCAAGCGCGCCATCTTCCTCGGCTCCGGTCCCCTGAAGGGAGTGGCGGAAGAATGCCGCCTCAAGCTTCAGGAGCTCACCGACGGTGCCGTAATGTGTTCCTTCGACTCCTTCCTCGGCTTCCGTCACGGTCCGAAGGCCGTGGTGAACAGCGATTCGCTCCTGGTGTACCTGGTCTCCCCCAATCCCAAGGTACGCCAGTATGAGCTGGACCTCATCCACCAGGTAAAGGCCAACAACAACCTCAAGGGCTGCGTCATCATCTGCACCCACAAGCCGGAACTCGACAGCTCCTATTTCGACCTCTGCATCGAAACCGGTATGACCCCGTCCATGCCTCCCTGCTACGGCTGCATGAGCTTCGCCTTCGCCGGCCAGATGCTCGGCCTCTTCAAATCGATTGACTGCGGGCTCTGCCCGGACACTCCTTCCGTTTCCGGAAACATCTCCAGGGTTGTGGAAGGCGTCACCTTATATATTTAATAACTATGCCGAAAACCGAAGAACTCCTTCACAAGATTGACAGCCTGCGCGAGAGCACCGGCATTCCGCGTACCATCTTCGCAGCCTGCCCCAACTCCCCCACCGTCATCAGGGCTTCCCTGAGGGCGGCGAAGCGCAACAACGCCCCCATCTACTTTGCAGCCACCCTCAACCAGATCGACTGCGACGGAGGCTACACCGGCATGACCCAGGAAGATTTCGTACGCACAGTGCGCTTCGAGACCGAAAGGGTAAACTTCACCGGCCCCGTCATCATAGCAATCGACCATGGCGGTCCCTGGCTCAAGGACAAGCAGCGCACCGAGAAGTGGAGCGTCAAGGACGCGATGGACGGAGTGAAGAAGTCGTTCGAGGCCGCCGTGCTTGCAGGTTACGACCTCATCCACGTAGACCCCACGGTAGACATCAACGTCCCCAAGGGGGAAATTATTGACATACACGTAGTCGCCGCCCGCACCGTGGAGCTCATCGCCCACACGGAGAAATTCCGCAAGGAAAAGGGCATCGGCCCCATCTCCTACGAGGTGGGCACCGAGGAGGTCCACGGCGGCCTCGCCGACGAAACCACATTCGACACTTTTATAAGTGAACTGAAAAAAGGGTTAATGGTTGCAGGACTGGCCGACGTCTGGCCTTGCTTCATCGTTGGAAAGGTTGGTACGGATCTCGACACCACCATTTTCGACGGCGAAGTGGCACGCCGGCTTACGTCCAAGGTACGTCCTCTGGGTAGCTACATCAAAGGTCATTACACCGACGATGTAGCTAACCCCGAGGAGTATCCTCTCTGCGGCATGGGTGCCGCCAACGTCGGCCCGGAGTTCACCATCAGTGAATACAGGGCTTTATGCGAGCTCGAACAGCTTGAAAAACGCTTCCACGCCGAAGGCAAGGTGGGTGTGCTCTCGCACATGAGGGACGTCCTGCTTCAGGAAGTGCACGACTCCCACCGCTGGGAAAAATGGCTCCACGAAGACGAGAAGGGCAAAGACCTCGCTGAACTCACTCCCGAGCGTCAGGACTGGATTGTGGCCACCTGCTGCCGCTACGTCTGGCAGCAGCCCCGTCCGCTCGCAGCCCGCGGCTTCCTATATTCCAACCTCCAGCGCCTCGGAGTGGACGCCGAGGAGATTGTCCTGGGACGCATCGAGCGCGACATGGACAAATACTTCCGCGCCTTCAACCTCATCGGCCTGAATGATTTGCTGTAAACTATAACTTAATAACTCAACCAATGAAAAGTTCTATTCTCCGCGCTTTAACCGTGATGGTGGCAATGTCACTGTCACTGGCCGCCTTCGCCCAGAGCCACAGTGTTTCGGGCGTGGTGACAGACGCATCTGACGGACAGCCCATCATTGGTGCGGGCGTCATGCTCGCAAACGGTAACGGTACGGTTACCGACTATGAAGGCAAATACGTCATCACGGTGCCTGCAGGCGCCACCCTCACCTTCTCCAGCCTCGGTTACAATTCCCTGACCGTAGAAGTTGGAGGCAAGACTGTCATCAACGTGGAACTTACCCCGGACACCGAAGCCCTCGACGAGGTGGTGGTTCTGGGTTACACCTCCCAGAAGAAAGCGGAACTCTCCAGCTCCGTGGTTTCCATGTCCGGTGAAGCCCTCCGCGACGTTTCCAGCTCCGACGTTGGAAACATGCTTCAGGGTAAAGTAGCCGGCGTGGTGGTCATGAACGGCTCCGGCCAGCCCGGTGAGAACGCCGACATCCGCATCCGCGGTACCGGTTCCATCACCGCAGGCGCAGGCCCTCTGTACGTCGTCGACGGCGTGGCCGGCGGTTCCTTCAACCCCAACGACATCGAGACCATCACCGTCCTGAAGGACGCATCGGCCACCGCACTTTACGGTGCTGCGGCATCCGGCGGTGTTATCGTCGTTACCACCAAGAGCGGCGGTTCCGACAAGACCAACGTCGAATTCAAGGCCAACGGCGGTATCAAGAAAGCCCTGATGGGCCGTTTCCGCCCCATGAACTCCGCAGAGCTCTATGACTACACCAGCCAGATGTTCTCCGCCACCATGTTCAATATGAAGTATCCCGAGAGCCTGCTCGACCAGGATTTCGACTGGGTGAACAACTGCTTCAACCTGGGCCAGGTTCAGAACTACTACGCTTCCGTATCCGGAAAGTCCGGCAGGGTCAGCTACTTCGTGAGCGCCGACCACTACAATGAAATCGGTACCCTCATCAACACGAACTTCAAGAAGACCTCCGGCCGTGTGAACCTCTCCATCCCCATCACGGACCGTCTCACCATGAGCCTCCGTCTGAACTACACCAAGTCCTACGACCAGGGCTCCTCTTCCTGGCGTACCCTGGAGTATTCCTACTATGCAATGCCCTGGGATGTGCCCTACGTAATGGCACAGGACGCCGACGGCAACTGGTACTCCACCGGAGAATACATCTATATGAGCGGTAAAATCCGTTCCGACGGCTACGGCGGTGGTACCTGGTGGACCCAGAACCCTTCCAACGTCCTTCACTCCGAGCAGTACAACTACTCCAAGAGCCACGGCGAAAGCCTCACCGGAGATCTCCAGCTGGTTTGGAACGTCACCGACTGGCTCACCCTCGTAAGCATGAACCGCTACGACACCTCCAACTCCTACTACGAGTACTACTGCGACCCCCGCACCTATGACGGTATCGGCACAGGCGGCAGCCTCGAGAACAGCGACGGAGAATGGAACGGCTGGGGCACCACCAACCTCGCCAAGTTCCACAAGACCTTCGGAGAGCACGACGTGAACGCAACCCTCGGCTGGGAATACGGCGAAGGTTACTCCCGCAGCATGGCGGCGACCGGTATCCAGTTCCCCATCGGCCAGCGTTCCCTCTCGAACTCCGTGATGAGCAGCATTTCCGGTTCGGACTACAGCTCCCGTTCCTGGGCATGGCTCGCACAGGCTCAGTACTCCTACCTTGGCAAGTACGTCTTCACCGCTTCCATCCGTTACGATGAAAGCTACAAGTTCGGCCCCCTCAACCGCGGCGGTTACTTCCCCGGCGCTTCCGCAGCCTGGATCATCTCCCGCGAGGACTTCATGCAGGGCAATAACTTCATCACCTTCCTGAAACTGCGCGGCGGTTACGGAAAGACCGGTAACGACAACATCCCCGCCTTCCAGTATCAGGACACCTTCTCCCTCAGCGGCCAGTACAACGGCGTCAAGACCGCTATCCTCGAGCGCATGGCCAACCTCAACCTCGGTTGGGAAGAAGCCTACATGAGCAGCCTCGGTGTGGACGCCACCCTCCTGAACAACTGGAACGTCACTGTGGACCTCTACCACACCATCAACAGCAAGATCCTCCTCCAGTCCCCTATGCCTCCGTCCACCGGTTTCTTCGCCGTAATGGACAACGTGGGTAAGGTCCGCAACATGGGTGTCGAGCTCGCAGTTGACGGCGCCATCATCAACCGCAGGGACTTCGGCTGGAACATCGGCTTCAACCTCGGTCTCAACCAGAACCGCGTGCTCGAACTCCCCGACCATGAGGATATCGTGCTGAACCGCGGCGACGTGAACCAGGTCATCCGCGAAGGCGAAGACGTCTACAGCTGGTACATGCCCAAGTGGGTAGGTGTCAACTCCGAAACCGGTCGCCCCGAATGGGAGAAGATTGAGGACGACGGCAGCATTACCATCGTGAACAACATCAACCAGGCCACCCAGCAGATCGTGGGTGTCGCATCCCCTGCGTTCAGCGGCGGTCTGAATATGGGCTTCCGCTACAAGAACTTCACCCTGAGTGCAAACGGCAACTTCGTCGTGGGCAACAAGATCTATAACAAGGACCGTGAACATATGGATTCCGACGGAGCCTACACCGGCCTGAACCAGATGTCCATCGACAACGGCCTCGGCTGGAGCCGCTGGGAGGAAGCCGGCGACGTCGCAACTCACCCGGCACTTCTCGCAGCCCGTTCCGATGGTTCCAACGGTACGTCTTCCCGTTACCTCGAAAACGGCAGCTTCTTCCGCCTGAGGAACGTCACCCTTTCCTACAACCTTCCTCAGACTCTCATCCAGAAAGCCCATATGTCCGGCGCCCGCGTTTACATCTCGGGTGACAACCTCCTCACTCTTTCCAGGTTCTCCGGCATGGACCCTGAAGTACGTCTGGACGGCGACACCTACCATCACGCCGGTCTGTATTCGAGCAACTATCCCGTTCCGCTTTCGGTCGTGATTGGTGTTGACATCAACTTCTAAAAGTGATCGCTATTATGAAAAAGATATTTGTAATCGTACTTGCGGCCCTTGCAATGGCGTCATGCCAGATGGATTTCTATTCATCCGATTCCATGACTTCAGCCCAGCTTGCTGACAATCCCTCATCGGCCGTTTATACCACCGACGGTATCTATACCCTCTTCAAAGACCGTATCGCATACAAAGGCCAGAGCGGCGGAGAAAGCGGAAACTACTATATCCGCCACTACTTCCAGCTCGCCGAGCTCCGCGGAAACAACGTGACCGTTTCCGGCCAGTCCGAAGACCCCTTCACCCTGGCTTACATGTACAACGACGATCCCACCAAGAAGAACATCTACTACACCTGGTGGATTGCCTACAAGATTATCAATGCGGCCAACTCGAACATCGACGCCATCACTCCCGGCGCCTCGGCTCTGAGTGACCACCTCCTCGGCGAGAACTATTTCTTCCGCGCCATGCTGCACTTCCACATGGTAACCCTCTTTGCCATGCCTTACAGCCAGGGCCGCAACAACCCCGGCGTTCCGCTCCGTGTGGGCCTTGACGCCTCCACCACCACCCGCGCCAGCGTTGGCGAGGTTTACGACCAGATTGTCGCAGACCTCATCCAGGCCAAGACCTATCTTGCCAACGGCGAGAACGAGCGTGTAACCGGCAACAGCAAGGTCTATGTCACCCTCGATGCCGCAAGGGCCCTGCTCTCACGCGTGTACCTCTATATGGGTGAAAACGACAAGTGCATCGCCGAATGCGACGAGCTCCTCGACCACGCTCCCACTTCCGTAACCACCGGTTACGACTATGCCGACTATCCCACTCACACCTACGACCATCCGGAGACCATCTGGTGCATCCGTCTGGACGCAAGCGATGACTGGGCCGGCGAGCATGCCGAAGCTTCCATTGCCTCCATGTACATCAAGGACGGCAATGGCTGGGGCGAGCACTACTGGAGAGAAGATCTGGTGGACAACTTCCGCCGCTATCCTGCCGACAAGCGTTTCAAAGCATACTTCAGGATGACCACCGACGGCCTCAGTTGGGAGGACGCCGTGACCGCTGCCGGCGGAAAGGTCTGCATCAACTTCCCCATCAAGACCAACGATAAATCCAACGCCTGCTCAGACGCCTTTATCGCCAACCTCACTCCGAATGCCGACAACTCCGTCGACTTCGCCTATTCAGGCAAAAACTACACAGCCACTCCTACCGTTGAAAACGGCTACACCGTTTACTACGTGAACGACGCCGGCTTCCCCGGCATCAAGACCAACGGCAAGGCCCGCGTCTTCGTTCGCCCGAATACCGACCGCAGCCACGGTCTCCGCAACAACATGGGCGGTGACTACATGGTTTACTACTGCACCAAGTTCAGCTATCAGGACGGTCTTCCCATGATGACCTCTCCCGTGTTCCTCCGCTGGGGTGAAGTCGTTCTCAACCGCGCCGAGGCTTACGCCAAGACCGGCCAGGACGGCAAGGCTCTCGACGACGTGAACACCATCCGTCACCGTGCCGGCCTCACCGGCGCCGACGACATGACCACCGGCAACATCGCCGCCCGCGGCTATGCGTCGGCCCTCGAGGTGGTTCTGGAAGAGCGCGTCCGCGAACTCTGCTACGAAGGCCACAGCGCATTCGATTCCTTCCGCAACAACCTGCCTCTGGACAGGCAGTATGTGGGCTGCCACGACTGGGAGGTAATGCAGCCGAACGATCCCCGTATCGCCCTGCTCATCCCTCTGGACGAAATCAACTCCAGCGGCATCCAGCAGAATCCCAGGTAATCTACTAAATCTAAACTTATATTATTAACTCTTTTAACCATTTAATCCAAACACATTATGAAAAAAGTATTTGCACTTTTAGCAATGGTCTCCGCCCTCGCTTTCGTTTCCTGCAAAAAGGACGATGACAACAAGGGTGGTAAAGGCGACAAGGGCAAGGGTAAAACCGAGTATGTCCAGCCCATCAAGATCGACGGTGACTTCGCCGACTGGGCAGCTCTCGACGCCTCCAAGGTCGCAACTGCAAAGACCGACCCCGATGCAAGCCACACTGCACTGAAGCTCGTCAAGGTTTATGCCGACGAACTCTTCATCTTTGTCTACTTCGAGTGGGATACCGATCAGACCGACTGGGTACCTGGCACCGACCATGTTCCTTTCCACGTCTATCTTAACTCCGACGGTGACGCTTTAACCGGCGGCTTCTCCGATCAGTTCTCCGACGCTTGCGCCGACGCTTGCCTCGAAGGCTTCATCTATGATGCTAACGGTATCGCTTCCTACGATCCCGGTGTGTACGCCTGGGAAGGCGAGCCCAACGGCAGCGGCTGGGGCTGGGGTGAAGCTGTCCTCGTAGACGGTTCCGGCCTTTCCTCCGGCGCTGGTGTAGAAGGCAAGTACGAGTTCGCCATCCTGCGTGAAATGTGGCCTCTCGGAAAGATTGCCGACAACTTCTCCATCGGCTTCGACATCCAGAAGAGCTGGGATTCCGTGGGCGTTCTTCCTAACGCAGCACCCACCGACGACAACCCTTCCGGCACCGCTCCTTCCCTCCAGGTTGTTACTGTTAAATAGTATATCTCCTGTTTTTACGGCTATGGGCTGCCTGTACGAGGCCGCCCATAGCCTTTAACCTTTTAATACCGTACACCCGTGAACACTCTGAGCAGAAACCTCCTTCTCCTCGCAGCGGTATTGCCCATCGCTTTCGCCTGCGTAAAAGGTCCGGAAGACAAGTTCCCCGGCCTGAATACGGTTACCTACAAAGCCGACGATGCTGTTATTCCCAACCCGGAGCGCGGTTTCTATACTGCCGCCGAGATTCACGAGGCCAACCGCAACGGCATTTCGACGGATGGTGCTACGGCTTCACGCAAGCAGGGCCGTACGCTTTATCTTCTCGAATTCCATCTCACGGATTTCGTAAATTCGGATATTTCCGACGACTATCTCCAGTGCATCAGGAGATATTTTGAATCGCTCCGCAACGGCGGACTGAAATGTATCCTCCGTTTCTGCTATTCCAACGGCATGTACGAGCAGGATAAACCCTGGGATGCCACTCCCGACCAGGTGGAGCGCCACATTGCCCAGGTCAAGCCCCTTATTCAGGAATACTACGACGTAATTCTCGTCGTTCAGGCCGGTTTCATCGGCAGCTGGGGCGAATGGTATTACACCGAAAACTTTACCGACGACGCGTCCCGCAAGAGAGTGGTCGACGCGCTCCTGGATGCGGTCCCTGCCCAGAGGCAGATAGAGCTCCGCACCCCGGAATTCAAAATGAGACTATTCGGCTTTTCATCGGCCGACACTTTAACCCGCGCCACCGCACATCAGGAAACTACGAAAGCGCGTCTGGGCGGGCATAACGACTGTTACCTTGCAAGCAGCTCCGACCAGGGCACCTACCGCGGAAACACCGACCGCCAGTATTGGGCGTCCGAATCGTTATACACCATAATGGGCGGCGAGACCTGCGGACTCTCGGGATTCTGCCACTGCGAGCCCCAGCCGGACAGCAAAAACGCTCACGGCGTGCTTGCCGACATGGCCATCAATCACTTCACCTATCTGAACCAGGGCTTCCATCAGGGCGTCCTGAAGCGCTGGAGGGAAGAAGGCTGCTTTGAAGAGATTCAGAAGCGCCTCGGCTACCGTTTCGTCCTCGAGCACGGTTACTTCACCAAGAGCCCCAAGGCCGGTGAAGAGCTCCGTGTGGTTCTGGAAATCCGCAACGACGGCTTTGCTCCCGCAATGAACCCCCGCGACGCCGAACTGGTGCTCACCGACGAGGGCGGCAGCGTGCTCAAGACCTGGACTCTCAATTCCGACCCCCGTTACTGGATGCCGGGAGAGACCACCACCGTGGACCAGACAATTACCCTTCCCGAGGGCATTTCCGGAGAGGTAACCCTCTCCCTGAATCTCCCTGACCACTGCACCAATCTTCGCAGCAACCCGCTCTATTCCATCCGTCTTGCAAATCTCGACACCTGGGATGAAGAAACGGGCTACAACACACTCACCAGCTTCAAGCTCTAAAAAGTCATAACAATGAAAACTCCCCGTGCCATACTCCTGATTCTGTTCTCTACCTTGCTCTGGGCGGCCTGCGATTACTTTACCACCCCCTCAGGCGAAGAGGAAGAGGACTCCGGCATCAGCGTAAGTGGCGTCCCGTCAGCTCCGGTTGCAGCATGGTCTACCTTCGAAATCAGCGTGGAGTCTGAATCCCCGGCCGTGATGTCATTCAGCGTGGACAGGCCGGATGTGGCCACGGTCACCCTCAAGGGCCGCAGGAAATACAGTGTGGCCGTAGGTGCCCCTTCTGAAGACACCCAGGTTACGATTGCCTTCTCCCAGGAAGAGGACTTCGGCTATCCCGCCGCCGAGAAGAGCGTTACCTTCACCGTTCAGAAGAAGGAAATGCCTGCCCTTCCCGACGACCCCGACACCGAGCTCGAAGGCGTAAAGGTGGCTTTCAAGGAGTCCAATGCGTCCCTTATCAATCCCGAGCGCGGCCTCTATGGCGGCGCGGTGGACATCTTTTCGGCATCGAGCCCCGTCAAGGCATCGGCCGCAAAGGCCCTTCGCACCAACGGTATCAGCCTAATGTACATCGGCTTCTATCTCACCGATTTCATGAATGGGGACATCTCCCAGGCATACCTCAACATGATTCAGAGTTCGATGGACGCCCTTCGGGAAGCCGGTATAAAGTGCGTGCTGCGCTTTGCCTACCAGAACGACGAAGGCTCCAAACCCTGGGACCCTTCGGTGGACGTGGTGCTGCGTCACGTAGAGCAGCTCAAAACCATCCTGCAGAATAATGAGGATGTGATTTTCGTCCTCCAGGCCGGCTTTGTGGGAGTCTGGGGCGAATGGTACTACACTCAGAATTTCGTCATGAATCCCAGCAAGGATTCCGACTACGAGCCCCGCCGCAGTCTCACCACGGCCCTTCTCGAAGCCCTCCCTCCGTCCCGTCAGCTTGCACTCCGCACTCCGCAGTTCAAGATGCGCATGTACAATCTCTCGCTCAGGGACACCCTCACCGCAGCCACTGCCCATAACGGAAGCGCGCTTTCCCGTCTGTGCGGCCACAACGACTGCTTCGGCGCTTCCGAGGACGACTACGGCACCTTCGACAACGAAAACAACGACCGCGCCTTCTGGAAGGCCGACACCCGCTATACCATCATGGGCGGTGAAACCTGCAAGGTGAGTGACTACTGCACCTGCCCCGCCACCCTCCAGGACCTTGCCGACTACCACTGGACCTACCTCAACAGCGGGTACAACAGTTCGGTCCTGAGCCGCTGGAAGAAGAGCGGCTGCTATGACGAAATAGTGGCCCGCCTCGGCTACCGCCTTGTGATGAAGGATGTCTACTATTCGGAGGGTCCCGCTGCCGGCAAACCCATTCACCTGTACCTGCGTTTCTGCAACAACGGTTTCGCAGCTCCCATGAATCCGAGGAACGCGGAGATTGTGTTCAAGGCAAAGGACGGAAGCCTGAGCCGCTTCCCTCTCGCCTCAGACCCCCGCACCTGGCAGCCCGGCTGGCATATTGTCCAGACCGAATTCACCCTCCCCGCCGCACACGGCACTTTCTACCTCGCCCTCGAGGACCCTCTCCTCCCCGGCAGGCCGGAATACAGCATAGCTCTCGCCAACGAGAATGTATTTGACTCATCCACCGGATGGAATAAACTGTTCGATCTTTAACCATTAATATTTAAACACAATGAAAAAAGTTTTCACTCTGATGGCAATTTTTGCCACTCTCGTTTTTGCAGCATCCTGCGGCAAGGACAACACCAACGACAAGGACAAACCCAACAAGGAGAATCCCGAGCCGGAGCAGCCCAAACTCCCTACCATCACCATCGACGGTAACTTCGACGACTGGGCAGGTCTCGACAGCAAGTACTTTGTTTCCGCAAAGACCAATGACAACGCTCCCTGGACTGCAGTGAAGGAAATCCGCGTTTACGCCACCGAGGACTTCGTTTTCTACTACATCAAATTCAACAAGGAAGACCTCGACGACCTCCTCTCCAACAACGAGGAACTCCCCATCCGTCTTTGCATCAACACCGACGGTGAGTTCGAATCCGGTTACGGCAGCTACTTCCTCGAGCACTACGACTTCATCATCGAAGGTCCCCTCGGCGATGGCGAAGGCCACTTCGGCGAATATGACGGCACTCTCCATCAGAGACTCGAAACCGGTTGGTCCGCACTCCTCGAACCCAACAACAACCTCGTAATGGGTAAGGGTGCAGGCGCAGAGTATGAGATTCTCCTGGCCCGTGAGGTGTTCAACAACGCAATTGCCGGCTCCACCTCTCCCAACAGCCCCATCGGCGACATCTTCCACACCGGTATCCGCTTCTACGGCCCGGGTTGGGATGAGCTTTGCAACATGCCCAACTCCTCCATCGATGAGGGTGACGGCAACGGTTGGGGTCACCTTCTTGAGGTTGCAACCAACAAGTAAGTTTCCATGCGGGCAGGATTTCGCATTCTGGTCGTAAGCATCATAGGCATTTGCCTTCTTTCCGGCTGCAGAAATGCCGGCAAGAAGGCAAAGCCTTTGGATGGCGTCGCGGCTTTCTGGGAAGGCACCGTTTTGCTTGAAGACGACATAAGCCTCTCCGAAGACCGTTTCGCCGACTTCGCCCAGCTCGCCGTGGAAGCCCCCGAAGACGAGGCTTTCGCCGCCCTTGACCGTCTTTTCGACCGTCTCAAGGCCGAGGACGAAGTTGCCTATTATGTCTACAGTGGCTGGATAGACGGAGCCTTCTACAATCTCCTCTCTCCCTGCCACAACGCAAAGCTCTACACCCGTGCGGTGGACAGGATTGTTTCCGACGGGGTGCTCACCGAAGACGAATGCACTCCTTTTATCCGCAGGCGGAACTGGGCTCAGTACAATCAGGCCGGCGAGCCTGCCACAGTCCCCGGCATTACTGTTTCCGAGCGCACTCTTGTACTTGTCCTCGACCAGAGCTGTCCTTCCTGCCATGAGGCTCTCACAAGCCTTGCCCAAAACAGTGAATGGGCCGAAATGCGCCGCGTAGCCTTTTGCTGCGGCTACGGTCCCGTGCCCACGGTGCCCGGATGGGAATATGTCGACGGCGACAATTCCATCTTCGACCCCAAAATGACACCCATTTTCTTTGTGGTTGCCGCAGACGGTTCTGTGGAATCCCCTTATCAACTTGCATTATAACACACAGCCATGAAAAAAGCCTTCCTTCCCCTTCTTCTTGTCTCTTCCATGCTTCTGATGCTTCCATGCTGCTTTTCCTGCACGCCCAGCGACCAGCCCGAGGACGAGGAACCCATAGACGAACCCGTGCCCCAGAAACCCAAGCCTGAGCCCGGCATCTACTCCTTCGTCGCTTCCGACATGATTGGGCAGTGGAAAGAGGGCGACCAGATTGTCGTTCGCGGTTCCTACTACCCTCAGACAATCACGTTCAAGGCCGGCGACATTTCCGCTGACGGCAAGACCGCCACGGCGGAGCTCGGTGAAGTGACCCAGTATATTACCGGTCCCAACGACCTTTACGCCGCTTGGCCGGCTTCAGCCGTTCAGCCCGAAGACGGTCTCCTTACCAGCATTATAACCTACAGCGACTTCCTGAGGCCTCTCGCCGCCGCTTATCTCGACCTCGAGACCAAGACCTTTGTCTTTGCCGATGCAGTAGCGAAGATTTCCTTCAATGTCTCCGGCGGCTTCACCAAATACGCCATCTGCAGCGGCAGACGCGCTGGAATCAGGGTGGCCGGTTTCACCACCGACTACACTTCCGACACTCCTTCCTTCAGAAAACCCAAGGACGACGGATATCCTTTCCGTTACGGCGATGTGGTTTCCGGCGAAACCAACATCTGGTTCCCCGGCGGC
>CAJOCS010000005.1:65668-68893 GCA_905233655.1 uncultured Bacteroidales bacterium
GGACCTCCATCTACACCTACGACCAAAGCATCAGGCTCAAGGGCGGCGCCATTCTCGAGCTCGGCGAGATCTCTGCGAATCTCCAGGCCTACAACGGTCCCGCGCCCAAAATGCCCGACTGGACCAAGATGACCAAATATACCGTCAAGCTCAACGAGCTTTCCGGTCTCTGTCTAAGTGCCGACGGTGACTTCCTCTGGGCCGTTGGCGACGGCGGCGAACTCGCCAAGCTCGACTTCGAGGGCAACGTCCTCGAGAGTCATTCCATCAGCGGCGACACTGAAGGCATCACCATCAATCCCAACACCGGTGACCTTCTCATCGGCATGGAAGCAAACGGCGTGGGCATTATCTACGCCCCGGATTTCTCCAACAAGACGAAGCCTCTCTTCTCCATCGAGGATGCCAAGGGTTTCGGAAACTCCGGAATCGAAGGCATAACCTTTTACAAAGACAGCATTGTCTACTGCGGTGCACAGACCGGCTCCTACCTCTACGCCTGTGACCTCCACAACAGCATCGAGGGCAAATACCTGCAGGGAATCACCCGCAAGGGCCTTCGCGAGATGCATCAGGTGGTCACCGAGATTGCCGACCTCTGCTACGACCCTCTCACCGACTGGCTCTGGGTAATCGACTCCGAGGCTCACCGCATCATTGTTCTCACCGGCGACGGCGAAACCGTCCTCGGCTCCTATGCCCTCAAGACAAAATCCAACGAAGAGTCTCTCTGCGTGGACCACATCCACTCCTGCGTTTGGGTGGGTGACGACTACGGCTCCACCTCCGACCTCTTCCGCTACGACTTCACCGGTCTGGATGACGCAATAATCCAGTAACTCATTCCGAATTGTTCGGGGTGACTCCCTTGTCATTCCAGACTTCATCCCTTATCATCCCCGGCATCAACCGGGGATTTCTATTATCCTTGGTTATTTCCATTCACAAGGCATAAGATTTTGTGTATTATTCCTTTAAATTCTTAAAGAATTTTATAAAAACCTTTTAGCGAATCTAATACATTTAAAAAATATCAGAAAAACTTTGTTTCTTTTAAAAAACTTCTGTATTTTTGTTGTTATGGGCTTAATAGAAAAGGTCCCAGGAAACCGCCCTTAGTTACGAACTAAAGACTGTTTTAGCAACAAGAGAATAATTTAATAACTATAAATCGATTTACTATGAAAAAGATTTATGAAACGCCCCTCGCGGAGTTGTACTCCGTAGAAGTTGAAAGGGCATTGTTAACAAACAGCGCCGAGACCATGCGTACGGTCAACGGTTCTTGGGATGAAGAAGAATGGTAAAAAAGGAGAAACGATTATGAAAAAGACTTTATTCTTTGTAGCCATCGCTACTCTTTTTATTGCTTCTTGCCAGAAAGAAGTAGAACCTACAGCTCAGAACACCGGCAACAACGCCCCCTGCTTCAGAGCTTCCATCGAACAGCTTGTTGACTCCGATACCAAGGCTGCCATCAACGGCAGCAACCAGCTCGAATGGGCCACTGGTGACAAGATTGGTATATGGTTCCCTAGTTGGGATGATAATAATTATCAATCCTTCACCCTTTCTGGTGGCGCGGGGACTACAGAAGGAACGTTCTCTATCGATACCGGGTGGGCTTATAATCCGAGCGATGCTACAGTCGCATACTTCCCCTGGAGTGCAGGAACCAACATGTATGAAGGAAATCTGTATTTCGAACTTCCGAGCGCATACTGGTCTTATGACAATGGAGACATGGTCACACCTCTCGTAGCATCTCTCTCAAGTTCTGATGCCATTTCATTCAAGCATGCAGGTGCGGCCGTAAAACTGACTGTAAACAATCTGGTATCCGGCACATATGCGGTTAAAATGTCCGTTTATAACAAGCAGATTTCCGGCTATTACCATATTAATGCAGCCAATGCAGGCACTGACGCCATGGTCCCTAACACCGCCGAGAATACTTCATTGAATAATGTAACACTTAATTCCTGGAAGAGTTCCGGAGCATTCAGCTGGATTTTCCCTGTTCCCGAGCTTGATAATCCCAAGCTTAAATTTGAGATTACCGACGAGAATGGCGTTCCGGTATGGAAAAAGAGCTTGGCTGCTCAGGCGAATGACGTTGAACGTGGCGACATTCTTGTAATGCCTGCTATTAGTATCACTCCCTATAAAACGTTTGATGCAACGGCAACTTGGGGCGTGTGCGGAACTCACAACAGCTGGTCTGGAGATACTAAAATGGTTACAGACGGCACTATATGTATAGCAAAGAGCATTGAATTCGCCGCTAACGCCGAGTTAAAAGTCCGCAATAACGGGACTTGGGGAGACTATGGTACCAATAATTTCGGTGCGGCCACTCTTAACACCTCAAAGAGCAAAAACGCCACAACGAATGGCGAGAACATTAAGGTAACCGTTGCAGGTACTTATGATGTCATCTTCAATCAAAGCACTAAAGAAATCCGAGTCGTACTTAGCAAATATCCGTATCCTTTACCTAAGGAATCTGCCAGCATTACAATTGACGGTTCCTTCTCAGACTGGGCTGGCGTTACATCAGAGAGCGCAGGCAACACCACCGTCAAAGTCGTATCGGACAACACAAAGGTCTCTGTCTATGTAAAGATAACAGGTGCGGCAAGTGATATTTGGGATAATGGTGGCGGTAATTATGTTTACGCACTATTTGACCTTGATGGTGATCCTTCCAATGACGTTGACAAGTGGGGTAATAAGGGTGACTTTGTATTGCTTCTCTATCCTTACGCAGCCGGTCCTGCAATTGTCACATCTTCTGCCAGTTCCGCTACTACTTGGGTTTGTGTGCCATCAACGACACCTTGCACGGTTGATAATATCAGCTTAGCTGGAACATTCACAGAAGCAGATGGAGATGGCAAGAGAGATATAACTTACGAGTTCAGCATCCCTCGCACAGATATGCCAACTATCCCGTCAACGGATCCCATTACCATTACCATCAAGGGTTCCAAGATATCTTCTAACGTATCTATTTCAAGGACTCTTTAGTTCTTAGATGAAATATAAACAACAAGCGGCTCCCGGAACCCCGGGAGCCGCACTGTTTTTGTTTTGGGCGGAAAGGTTATCTACCTAGGCTAATATGTAAGCATCCGATAAACTGCATATTGTAGCCGGGAGAGATCCTGGCTACATTTGCAAAAAATTCACGAGATATGCTTACCAGAGAACAGGTTCTAGAGA
>CAJOCS010000006.1:0-32163 GCA_905233655.1 uncultured Bacteroidales bacterium
AGGCAGCCATGAAGCACTAAAAAAATCGGCCACTCCTTCCGGGGTGGTCGATTTTGTAATGATCGCTGTGTTCTAGAAGTTGTAGCCTACGCCAATCTTTATCTGCATAGGACGGGTGGCGGTAACGGTTGCGGAACCAACGACGGGAACGGTGGTGGTGTCGTCATAGGTCTTGAGGAGACCCCAGTCAAAACCTACCATTACCTGGTACTTGTTGGCAACTTCAATACCTGCACCGGCGCCAACGAGGACGTTGAAACGTTTGTGGGTTGCATAAAAGTCCTCTGAATAATAGTCGTTGATGGTGGTGGTGCCGCCGCTGGTGTAGCTGGACTTCTTGATGAGGCCAATCTGCAGTGCGGGACCTGCGAAGGCAACGAGTTTGAAATCGTGGGCGAGATTGTAACCGAAGGTCACGTTAACAGGAATGTTGACTGCGATGTCGGTATACTTGGTGTCGTCATCGTTTCCGAACAGGGCGGAAAGGAATGCGCCGGGAGCGAGGCCGAGGCCATTCACTGCAGGAATTGCAAGATTGTAGGATACTCCGGCATATCCACCGTTGAGATCAAGATTTACAGTGCTCGTACCATTACCCACAATGGTAGTGGCAACGGTGACGGTCTTGTCCTGTGCATTCATGAAGCCTGCACCCACAGAAAGCTGTGCATAAGCCTGGGTTCCCATGAGGAAGAGGGCTGCTGCGAAAATAGTTGCAAATACTTTTTTCATAACGATATAAGGTTAATATTAGTTGTCTTTGTCTCAGCAAATGTAACCATTATTGATGAAAAAACAAACAATATCCCCATTTCTTGGGATTGCAGGCGGCCTGTAACCGCCGTATCTTTGTGGCAGAAAACAGATAAGCCATACAGTTTATATAGTAAAGATTATTGTTGTGTACGACCTTCTTCGCCGCGAGGCGCGGAAGGTTTTTCACTTAAGTGAAACAACCTAAAATGATTTTTTTGTATATTTGTGGATAAACATTGAAATAATGGACTACAGTTCTCATCTCAAGTTCTATCCCGACTTCCCGGTCCGCGGAGTCAATTTCGTAGACATCATTCCTCTGATGCAGGACAAGGCCCTCTTCAAGAGCCTTATCGAAGACCTCGGAAAACTCTGTAAGAGCCCCAATGTAGCAGCCCCCGAGGCCCGCGGTTTTCTCTTCTCTTCACCCATGCTGGTGCTTTGCCCCCACATCTGCAACGTGATTCCGCTCCGCAAGAAAGGCAAGCTGCCCCATGCCCAGGGAGACCTCGTGGGAGTGGACATCACCAAGGAATACGGCGCCGACCAGATTTACTTCCGCATTTCCGACGTCGCCGCCGGAGAGCCCGAGGGAGATGTTTTCAATGTCACCTTCTTCGACGACGTGCTTGCAACCGGCGGAACCGCCTCCGGAATAGCCCGTGGCCTCGAGGCCTGCAAAGTTGTCCGCGACGGAAAGGAATACGGCATCAAGGTCACCGATTTCGTTTTCCTGGCGGAAATCGACGTCCTTAACGGCCGTAAGCTTCTCGACGGAATAGCCCCTGTTAAAACCCTGATACATCTATAATATGAGGCTCGACGGAAGACGCGAAAGCACCAATGTGGAAGACCGCAGAGGCGGTCTTTCCGGTGGCAAGAAAGCCGGGCTCGGCCTTGGCGGAATAGCCGTAATAGCAATCCTCACCTTCATGATGGGCGGCAATCTGGGCGACGTGGTCCAGAACGTGCAGAACGCCGGCGGAATCGGCACGGTACAAACCTCCGACGGCGAAGCCCTCACCCCGGAATACGAGGAACTCGCAACCTTCTCCCGCCAGATTCTCGCATCCACCGAGGATGTCTGGAGCTCCTATTTCAGGCAGAACAACATCGGCACCTACCGTAACCCCACCCTGGTTCTCTACACCGGTTCCACTTCCACCAGCTGCGGCACCGGAGAGGCCGCCATGGGGCCTTTCTACTGCTCCGGCGACGAGAAACTCTACATCGACCTGAGTTTCTTCGCCACCATGAAGCAGCAGCTCGGGGCCGACGGCGACTTCGCCTACGCCTACGTTATCGCGCATGAGGTTGGGCACCACGTCCAGAATCTTCTCGGGACCCTGGGCCAGGCGCACCAGCAGATGGCCCGCATGAATGAAACCCAGGCCAACCGCATAAGCGTGCGCATCGAACTCCAGGCCGACTTCTATGCCGGCGTCTGGGCCCACTACGAGAACACGATGTTCGATTCCATAGAGGACGGAGACCTCGAAGAGGCCATCCGCTGCGCCTCCGTAATCGGCGACGACTACCTCCAGAACAAGGCCCGCGGCTATGCCGTGGAAGAGTCCTTCACCCACGGCACCGCCCAGCAGCGCATGCGCTGGCTGCGCAAAGGCATGCAGACCGGCGATCTCCGCCAGGGCGACACCTTCAGCCTTTCCGACAGAGAATTATAACAAACACAAACACAGATATGAGCAAGCATTTCACTCTTCCCTACGAGGGGGGTCTCATAGAGAAGAACCTCCCCATGGGTATTCTCCACAGCTATGAGAAAATCTGGACGGACATCTATCCCGAATCCAGACCTGCCTCCCTTGCCGTGGCCGACATCGTGACCGACGCCATCAACTCCCACAAGGAGGGGCTGTTCCGCCTGGGTCTCACCACCGGTGCTACCCCCACTTCGCTTTACAACGAGCTGGCAAGGCGCTGCGCCGCAGGTGCGTTGTCGTTCCGCAACGTGGAGATTTACTCCATCGATGAATATTATCCTTCATCCAGCGACGAGCTTCAGAGCCGCAACCACCGCCTTCACGAGGCCCTTCTGGACAAGATCGACATTTTGAAGGAAAACGTTCACATCCCCGACGGCACTGTGCCGCAGGACAGAGTTTCGGCCTACTGCGCCGACTTCGACACCAAGGCCAGGAATCTGGATTTGCTTGTTATCGGCATCGGTGAGCAGGGACAGGTCGGCTTCAACGAGGCCGGCTCCAGCGAGAAGTCCCGCACCCGCACCGTCCGCCTTTCCTACAAGTCCCGCAAGAGGCAGTCGCGCGCTTTCAACCACGACATGTCCATCACTCCGGACAAGGCCATCACCATGGGTATCGGCACTATGCTCAGCGCAAAGCGAATAATCCTCATGGCGTGGGGCGAAGACAAGGCCGCCGCGGTGAGGGCCATTGCGGAAGGTCCCGTGGACCTGGCATGCCCGGCGTCTCTGCTTCAGAAGCACGAACATATCAGATTCTTCGTGGACGAGACTGCGGCGAGCTCCCTCACCCGCGTGGTGGCTCCCTGGCTCGTCGGCCCCTGCGACTGGACCCCGAAGTTCATCCGCAAAGCCGTCGTATGGCTCTGCCAGACTGTTGGCAAGCCCATCCTGAAACTCACCGAGAAGGACTACCTGGACAACTCCCTGAGCGAGCTCCTGGAGAAGTTCGGCCCCTTCGACAAGATTAATATCGAGGTCTTCAACGACCTTCAGCACACCATCACCGGATGGCCCGGCGGCAAACCCAATGCCGACGACAGCACCCGTCCGGTGCCCGCAAATCCTTATCCCAAGACCGTCCTCATCTTCAGCCCCCACCCGGACGACGATGTGATTTCCATGGGTGGAACCTTCATCCGTCTGGCAAGCCAGGGACACAACGTTCACGTCGCCTACGAGACTTCCGGCAACGTGGCCGTTCACGACGATGTGGTGCTCCAGCACATGGACGCCGCATACCAGCTGGGTTACGGCAACCATTTCGCCGAAGCCAAGGCCCTTATCGACAGCAAGGTGCCCGGCGAGCCCGAACCCCGCGGCCTGCTTGAGATGAAGGGTGCAATCCGTCGCAGCGAAGCCCGCGGCGCCGTGCGCTCCTTCGGCCTCGACGACGAACACAACGCCCACTTCCTGAACCTCCCGTTCTACGAGAGCGGCGGCATCAAGAAGAATCCCCGTACCCAGGCCGACGTGGATATCATCAAGAAGCTGATGAACGAGCTGAAGCCCGACATGATTTTCATGGCCGGCGACCTTGCCGACCCTCACGGAACCCACCGCGTATGCACCGAGGCGGCGATGGAGGCCCTTGACCAGATTAAGGAAGAGGGTGCTGCTTGGACCGCCAACACCCATGTGTGGCTGTATCGCGGCGCATGGATGGAGTGGGAGCTCGGCCGTGTTGACATGGCTGTTCCGCTGAGCCCCGACGAGGTGGTGAAGAAACGTCACGCCATTTTCCGTCACCTCTCACAGAAGGACATCGTCCCGTTCCCGGGCGAAGACCCGCGCGAGTTCTGGCAGAGGGCCGAGGAGCGCACCCAGAACACCGCACGCCTGTACGACCAGCTTGGCATGGCAGAATACCAGGCCATAGAAGTATTCCTGAAACTCTATTAATAAAACGAATATGAAAGTAATTATCCGAAACAATTCCGCAGAAGGCTCTCTCTGGGCCGCCCATTATATTGCCGCGAAAATCAACGCAAAGGCAAAAGTTAGCAACAAGCCCTTCGTAATCGGTCTTTGCACCGGTTCCACCCCCATTGAGACCTATGCCGAGCTCATCCGCATGGTCAAGGCCGGGGAAGTGAGCTTCAAGAACGTTATCTCGTTCAACATGGACGAATATGTGGGCCTGCCCGTGGAGCATCCCGAAAGCTATCACAGCTTCATGCACCGCTATCTCTTCGACCATATCGACGAGAAGCCCGAGAACATCCACATCCTGGACGGCAACGCTCCCGACATCGAGGCCGAGTGCGCCGCCTACGAGAAAGCCATCGTCGACGCCGGCGGCTTCGACCTGTTCCTCGGCGGAGTGGGCGAGGACGGCCACATCGCCTTCAACGAGCCGTTCTCTTCCCTGAGCTCCCGCACCCGCGTCGTAACCCTCACCCAGGACACCCGCGAGGTGAACGCCCGCTTCTTTGACGGCGACTTCAACAAAGTCCCCAAGCAGGCACTCACGGTTGGCGTTGCCACCGTCCTGAGCTCCAAGGAAGTTGTAATTCTGGCATTCGGCTCAAAGAAAGCCCGCGCCCTCAAGGACGCCATCGAAGGCCCCATGAGCCACTACTGCACCCTCAGCGGCCTGCAGAACCATCCCGCCGGAACCATCGTCTGCGACGAGAACTCCATCAGCGAGGTGAAGGTCTCCAGCTACCGCTACTTCAAAGCCGTCGAAGAGGCCGAGAATCTCTAGCAGCTGTAAGTACTACAAAAAAAAGAGGGGAGCCGCGTGGCTTCCCTCTTTCTGTTATTTGCAAGGCTCTTAGAAAGTGAGCACGAAGCCGTAGAGACCTACGGTGTAGCCGCTTTCAAAGCTATAGGCCTTGATTTCGAACTTGTACTCTCCGGTGGAGTTGCAGTGGAACGAAACGATGGCGGTGTTGCTGGTGTCGGCATCGCGGCCAACTTCGATCCAGGAGTCTCCGCTCCTGCGGTAGACCACGAGGTCGGTGTCGTGGATGCGGTTGTCACCGATGGCGATAGCCATGTAATCGTTGCCGGAATAGAGGGTACGGGTGTAGGTCTTGATGTTGTCGTCCTGGGTGATCTGGTTCATCTGGGCGCCAGCGAAGGTGTTGTCACTGTCTTCGAGGGTCTCGATGATGTCGATAACCTTGTTCACCAGACGTTTGGCGGGACCTGCATTGGCGGTCTGAACGGAAAGAGCCATGAAGGCTGCGGCGAGGGCCAGAATTGTGAAAATACGTTTCATAATGCGCAGGTGTTATCAGTCAAACGAAAGGACAAATCCATAGAATCCATAGGAGTAGCCGCTCTCAAAGCTGTAGGCCTTGATTTCGAACTTGTACTCTCCCGTGGAGGAGCAGTGGAATGTAACGACGGCGGTGTTGCTGGTGTCGGCATCGCGGCCAACCTCAACCCAGGAATCACCGCTTCTGCGATAGACCACGAGGTCGGTGTCGTGGATGCGGTCGTCACCGGCTGCAACAGCAGTGTAGTCGTTGCCGGAGTACAGGGTGCGGGTGTAGGTGCGGATGTTGGAGCTCTGGGAGAGCTGATCCACCTGGATGGCGGCTACGGTTTCGTCGTTGTCGTCTTCCAGAAGGCTTACGAGTTCACGCACCCTTCTCATGATGGGAATGCCGGACTGGGCCGAGGCAGAGAACGAGGCGTCTGTGAGAAGCAGAGCAGCCACGAGAGTTCCCATCAACACGGTTACGAAAGGTTTTTTCATAGGCTTTTTTGTTAGTGGATTAATAATAAGTTAGTTTTCAGTTGTTTATTCTGCCGGAGTCGGGTCCTGGCCTCCGTCCGAGCCCTTGTAGTCGAACCCGCGTGCATGGTAGGTCCAACTGTGGAGGGTGTCGGAATTGTGATCCCTTATGGAAATGACCTGGCGGAAGACACGGATATCCTGTGCTCCTCCTCCGCCGACTCCTATTCTGCCGATTTTTGTCCACGCGCCACCGCTGAGGGAATAGACCGAAGCGCAGAGGGCCGCGTCTGTCCTGCGCGCCACCACCAGTTCGGGATTCCTGTCGCCGGTGAAATCGTGAATTCCCACCACCACTTCTCCATTTCCGTCATCCAGAATGGCATCTCCAACGGAGACTCTCTCGCCGTCCACAACGGCCTGCCACGAGTTGCTGCCAATGCGGAAGTCCAGTGAACCGGACTCCCCGAAGAAGTAACTGTCAAGGCCGATGATGAAGGTTCTGGATGCGTTATCCGTGTATGTACGGGTTTGAGCTCCCACGGTGAGAGCCGTTAAAAATAACGCAAGAATGGAGATAATCCTCTTCATACAAGCACAAATATAACAATTAAATAACTAAATTTGCAAATAAAAAGCCAAAAATGCGAATGGACAGCAGAATCTACACAGAGGCATACACCTTCGATGACGTCCTCCTCGTCCCGTCTTACTCGGAAGTACTTCCCAGGGAAGTCAACATTTCCGGACGCTTTTCCCGCAACATTCCACTGAAGATTCCGTTCGTGTCGGCAGCCATGGACACGGTTACGGAAGCGCCAATGGCAGAGGCCATGGCGCAACTTGGCGGAATTGGCGTAATTCACAAGAACATGCCTCTGGACCAGCAGGTCGCAGAGGTTGCGAAAGTGAGCGCGAAGGGGCTTCCCGTGGCTGCGGCCGTGGGTGTGGGCGAAGACCTCACAGCCCGTGTGGCCCGCCTGGCGGAAGCCGGAGCGGGAGCTGTCGTCCTGGACTCGGCGCACGGCCATTCGAAAGGAATAATCGACGCCCTTGGGAAAATCAAGGCCGCTTTCCCCGAACTTGACGTGGTCGTTGGCAACATTGCCACTGCCGAAGCGGCGCGCGATCTGATTTCCGCCGGAGCCGACGCGTTGAAGGTCGGAATCGGCCCCGGGTCCATCTGCACTACCAGGATTGTGGCCGGTGTGGGTGTTCCGCAGCTCAGCGCAATCATGGATGTGGTTTCCGTCGCCGGCGGGGTTGTCCCCGTGATTGCCGACGGCGGACTCCGCTATTCCGGCGACGTGGTGAAGGCCCTTGCCGCCGGCGCCACCGCAGTGATGTGCGGTTCGCTTTTCGCCGGAACCGACGAGGCTCCGGGCGAAGTTGTGGAAGTGGACGGAAAACGCATGAAGGGATACCGTGGCATGGGCTCTGAAGACGCCATGCTCAAGGGCTCGGCCGACCGCTACTTCCAGCAGGGAGCCGTAAAACTGGTCCCCGAAGGCGTGGTTGCAATGGTCCCGTACAAAGGCCCCGTGGCCGACGTTGTGTTCCAGCTCGTCGGGGGTCTCCGCTCCGGCATGGGCTACTGCGGTGCGGCCACGCTGGATGCCCTTCACAAGGCGCGTTTCGTGAAAATCACTCCCGCCGCCGTGAGGGAGAATCATCCGCACGATGTTACAATTGCAAAGCCCTCACCGAACTACCATGGATAGGATTCTGATTGCCGACTGCGGTTCCCAGTACACTCAGCTCATCGCCCGCCGGGTGCGGGAAGCCGGTGTGTACTGCGAAATCCACCCTTTTCATAAACTCCCCGCTCCGGAAGGGTTCCGCGGACTCATAGTTTCCGGAAGTCCTTCCGGCGTGAACGACCCGGATGCCCCTAAACCGGATCTCAGCCCCTTCATCGGCCATATTCCGGTACTTGGAATATGTTACGGGGCACAGTTCATTTCCCATACGAACGGCGGAAGGGTGGCCGCGGGCAATACCCGTGAATACGGGCGCTCGGAGTTCTCTCCGCTTGGAAAGGACCCGCTTTTCGCTGGGATTGACGAGCATATAAAAGTGTGGATGTCGCACGGCGACAGCATTCTCTCCCTGCCGTCCGGCGCCCGCCTTCTGGGAAGCACTCCGAATGTAAAAAACGCTGCATTCCGTCTGGAAGGAGCTCCGGTCTGGGGCCTCCAGTTCCACCCGGAAGTGCATCATTCCCAGCAGGGTGAACTCATTTTGGAGAATTTCGTGAAGGGTATCTGCGGCTGTGCCGGCGACTGGACGAGCGAGCGTTTCGTGGAAGAGACCGTCGCATCGCTCAGGGAAACCATCGGAGAGGAGGACGAGGTTATTCTCGGCCTTTCCGGCGGGGTGGATTCTTCCGTTGCCGCATTGCTGCTTCACAGGGCTGTGGGAGACCGCCTGAGGGCCGTTTTCGTGGACTCCGGGCTAATGAGGGAGAACGAATTCGAGCAGGTTCTGGAAGCCTACCGCGGCATGGGTCTGAGCGTAGAGGGCGTGAGGGCCCCGGAGGCCTTCCTGTCGGCCCTCAAAGGCGTGGAAGAACCCGAGCAAAAACGCAAAATAATCGGCCGCGAATACATCCGCGCATTCGATTCAGTGGCCGCAAAATATCCTAAGGTAAAGTATCTGGCGCAGGGAACAATCTATCCGGACGTAATAGAATCGGCCCCGGTAAAGGGCCCTTCGGCCACCATCAAGAGCCATCACAATGTGGGCGGCCTGCCCAAGGACATGAAGCTGAAAGTAGTGGAGCCGCTGCGTCTGCTGTTCAAGGACGAGGTTCGCCGCGTGGGCAAAACTCTCGGCCTGGTGCCCGACATCCTTTACCGCCATCCCTTCCCGGGGCCCGGGCTGGGCATTCGTGTCCTTGGCGAAGTGACTGAGGAAAAGCTGGAAATTCTCCGTAAGGCCGATTCCATCTACACCGCCGCGCTCCATTCCTACGACCTCTACGACAAAATCTGGCAGGCGGGGGCAATCCTGCTGCCGGTTCGAAGCGTGGGAGTGATGGGCGATGAGCGCAGTTACGGCTACACCGTGGCCCTTCGCGCCGTCACCTCCGTAGACGGAATGACTGCCGACTGGTACCACTTCCCGCACGAGTTCCTCGCCGCGGTGTCGAACGATATAATTAACCGGGTGGCCGGAGTAAATCGCGTTGTCTACGACATTTCCTCCAAACCCCCGGCAACTATCGAATGGGAATAAAATCTTAGCAGTAAAGACCTCCGTTAACGGCGATTACCTGGCCGGTCACATAGGCCGACAGGTCGCTCGCCAGGTAGAGTGCCGTGGAAGCGATGTCGTCCACGGTGCCGCCCCTGTGCAGGGGAATCATCTTCAGATATTCGGCCTGGACGGCTTCCGGCAGGGCGGCTGTCATCTCGGAAATGATGAAGCCGGGGGCGATGGCGTTGGCCCTGATGCCGCGGGGGCCCATTTCCTTTGCCACAGATTTGGCCATGGCGATTAGGCCGGCCTTCGATGCGGAATAGTTCACCTGGCCGGGATTACCGGTCTGTCCGGCGATGGATGCCATATTGATTATGCTGCCGCCTTTCTGGCGTGCCATCACGGGCACCACGGCGTGCAGGAAGTTGAACGCTCCCTTAAGGTTCACGTCGATGACGGCGTCCCACTGCTGCTCTGACATTCTCATTACGAGGCCGTCCTTGGTGATGCCGGCGTTATTGACCAGAATGTCGATACGGCCGAAATCCTTAACGATTTCTTCCACTACGGCCTGGGTGCCTTCGAAATCGGCCGCATTGGAGGCATATCCTTTCGCCTTACGGCCGAAGGCCTCGATTTCTTTGATGGTTTCCTCTGCCGACTCGTTGATTACAAGGTCGGTGAAGGCGATGTCGGCGCCTTCAGATGCGAAACGCAGGGCTATCGCCTTGCCTATTCCGCGGGCCGCTCCGGTGATGAGGGCCACTTTTCCGTCTAAAAGTCCCATATATGGTATTTTTATTTGTTTCCGAGACTACAAAGATAGTGATTTTTGGCTATCTTTGCAGCCTTAAAAGCAAATCACATGGCAAGTCACATCCGGGACATCAATCTGTGGGAAAGCGGAGAGCTCAAAATCCGCTGGGTCCGCAACCACATGCCGCTGCTCGACGGCATCCAGAAAGAATTCGCCGAAACCAAGCCTTTCGCTGGGCTTAAAATAGCCCTGAGTGTGCATCTGGAGGCAAAAACCGCCCATCTGTGCGAGGTGCTCGCAAGCGGCGGAGCCGAGATGTTCATCACCGGAAGCAACCCCCTCTCCACTCAGGACGACGTGGCGGCAGCCCTCGTACATCAGGGGCTGAATGTATTTGCCGTGCACGGGGCCTCCCCGGAAGAATATGAGGCCGACATCCGCCGCGTACTCGAGGTGGGGCCGAACATCATCATCGATGACGGCGGAGACCTTGTGACCATGATGCACAGGGAGTATCCTCAGCTTGTGGACGGTGTAATCGGCGGATGCGAGGAAACCACAACCGGCATCCTCCGCCTCAGGGCCATGGACCGCGCCGGCGCCCTGCGTTTCCCCATGATGCTGGTGAACGACGCCGACTGCAAACACCTTTTCGACAACCGCTACGGCACCGGACAGAGCGTGTGGGACGGAATAAACCGTACCACCAACCTCATCGTTGCGGGCAAGAACGTGGTGGTAGCCGGATACGGATGGTGCGGAAAGGGCGTTGCCATGAGGGCGAAGGGAATGGGTGCCGAGGTTATCGTGACCGAGGTGGACCCCATAAAGGCCATTGAGGCCGTCATGGACGGATTCTCGGTGATGCCCATGAAGGAAGCCGCCCCGCTGGGAGACATTTTTGTAACCGTGACGGGTTGTGACTCGGTTATCGGCAAGGAAGAATTCCCGCTTCTGAAGGACGGGGCCATTCTCTGCAACGCAGGGCATTTCGACGTGGAGGTGGAGATGAACGAACTCCGCGCAATGGCCGTTTCCCACGCTCCCGCCCGCAACAACATCGAGGCCTACACGCTCGAAAACGGCAAGACCGTTTATGTGATTGCCGAGGGCAGGTTGGTGAATCTCGCCGCAGGAGACGGACATCCGGCGGAGATTATGGACATGTCATTCGCCATCCAGGCGCTCAGCGCCCGGTATCTTGCACAGAACCGCGGTTCCATTGGGCAGAAGCTCAACAATGTCCCGCGTGAGATTGACTGCGAGGTGGCTTCCCGCCTTCTGGAGTCAAGGGGTATTAAGATAGACCGCCTTACTCCCGAACAACACAAATACCTTTACGGATTCTAATGGCACTTATTCCCATTTACTGGTGGAACAAAGAGGTTCACAACTTCCGGATTTCACAGGATAAATTCAGCAAGCAGCCCTGGGCCCAGGGAGTGATTCTGCTGCTATGCGTGGCTGTGGCCATGCTGCTTGCAAACCTTCCTTTCACAAGGGAGGCCTATCACAGTTTCCTCCACACTGAATTCACCATACATCTGGCGTCTCCCGGAGGAAGCATAGACTGGTATTTCCCGAGGGGAATGACCGTGGAGAAGTTCATCAACGACATTCTCATGGTCATCTTCTTTTTCACCGTGGGCCTGGAAATCAAACGCGAAGTGGTGTGCGGCGAGCTTTCATCCTTCAAGAAAGCCATCCTTCCGGTGATAGCCGCTTTCGGCGGAGTGGTTATGCCGGCGCTCATCTTCACCCTGGTGAATCATGGCACCCTTGCGTCCTCTGGATGGGGAATCCCCACCGCGACCGACATCGCCTTCGCAGTGGGCATACTTTCCATTCTTGGCGACAGGGTTCCCATCTCGCTGAAAGTCTTCCTCACAGCCCTCGCCATTGCCGACGACCTGATCGCCATCCTCGTGGTGGCCATATTCTATGGTGGCAATATCAATCTGCTCCTGCTGGGCGTGGCTTTGCTGGTAATAGCGTTCGTATGGCTGGAGAAGAGGCTGGGCGAAAAGAGAATAGCGTTTTACATTATCCCGGCCATAATTGTGTGGTTCCTCTTCTATTACAGCGGAATCCACGCAACCATGACCGGAGTCGCGATAGCCCTTCTCATTCCCATGGAGGCCCGCTACAACAAGGCAAAATTCCATCGCCGTGCACGCATCCTTTACGAGGGCCTTATGGAGTCGGAGGCCACGTCTCCGGATGAGTTTCCCAACGGACCGCAGCGCTATTATCTCAGGCGCCTTTCAGGCCTTACGAAACGAAGCATTCCGCCTTCCTACCGCCTGGAGCACCTGCTGAATCCCTGGGTGAATTTCCTCATTATGCCCATCTTCGCCCTGGCCAACGCCGGGGTGGAAATCACGGACCTGTCCTACTTCAACGTTTTCAGCATGGATGCAGTACTGGGCAGCGTGGGTATGGGAATCTTCCTTGGCCTGGTGCTGGGTAAACCCATAGGCATTACCCTGGCTTCGTGGATTGCCATCAAGTGCAAGGTGGGTGAAATGCCCGCCAAGGCAACCTGGGCTATGCTTTTTGCTGTGGCATGCCTCGGCGGAATCGGCTTCACCATGTCCATCTTCGTGGACACCCTGTCTTTCGCCGGCCCCGACGTGGACCCTGCGGTTACAGCGCACCTGCGCGACGCCGGAAAGATAGCGGTCCTCCTGGGCTCGCTCTGCTCCGGCATCATCGGCAGCGCCCTAATCTCCCTGGTCCACCGCCTCCAGACCCGTCGCTAGTTTTTTGCCGCGTTTACACTTAGAATGCACAGAATGGCGATTTGGTGTAAACACGGCAATGTTTTTGGCCGAATCGGCCGTTTTCCCGGCCACGTTTACACAAAATCGGCCTTATACGCCCTACAGGTGTAAACGCGGCAAAAGTCATGAAACTTCCGACATTTTTTGTCACGAAACAACACTTTTTGCAGACGGCCTGTTGATTCTTCCGTGGTGCTTTATTATTTTGCGCCATGAAAGAGATCTATCATATATGCTTCACTTCTCACGATGAAGTGATGTTCAGAGACAAAGAAGACCACGGAACCTTTGTGAACATAATGGCTCTTCAGTCTTACGCGACGGCGACCGAACTGATGGCCGATGCTGAAATGTCCACCCATGTTCACCAGGCGGTATTCACTGACACCCCCTCGGTATTTGCCAGCCGGGAGAGGATGTCTTACACGAAATACTTCAACGCAAAATATGGCAGAAAAGGACGGTTCGGCCAGAAATACACCTTTATTTTAAAAGTTGACGGTTTCAATCATGTGGCAACCATGATGACATATATTCTTAGGAACGGTCTGCATCATGCTGCAGCGGCAACCGCCTTTGGATATCCGTTTTGCAGCGTTCGCGAAATGTTCTCGGAAGAGCTCTTTCTATCCTCGGAGATTGCGACGATCAGCACTCGCCAGGAGATCGCGTCATATCTCCCCCGTTTTTCAAAATTCCCGGATTCGTTTCGAATGAATAAAGAGGGTGTTTTTGTCAGAAGTAGTTTTATGGAACTACGTAGGGCAGAACATTTTTATACAACCCCACGAAACTTTTTATATCAGATGAATCGCATTACGGACGAGTCCTGGATAAACGAGCAGCTTCGAGATAACACAGGTGCCCCGATAAAAATATCTGATATAGAACATACGGATGAAAAAAGCATTGCTCAAATGCTCAATAACGAATATGGACGCAATTTCAGTCGCTCGCGGCTTCAGGATTTGGACGTTTGCTCTTTAATAGACAATAATTTGATAGGCCGATATGGTGTCGACTCCGTTTATCATTTGACGGACTCTCAAAAAAAGAGTATCGCCCGACAGTTGAAGAACGAGTTTCACCTGTCGGATGCTCAGATTTGCCGATGTCTGGTGGTATAACTTTGCCGCGTTTACACTTAGAATGCACAGAATGGCGATTTGGTGTAAACGCGGCAATGTTTTTGGCCGAATCGGCCGTTTTCCCGGCCACGTTTACACAAAATCGGCCTTATACGCTCTACAGGTGTAAACGCGGCATTTGCAACCAGGTTGCAGACGGGGTGGCGTAACTTTGTGGCATAAAACCAAAAGTTATGTCACATCATCATCATACGGAGTGCTCCTCCTGCGAGCATCACGAACACGAGCACGAGCACGAACACCATGAGCACCATCATGGTCACGAGCATCATGAACACGACCATGGTCACGAGCATCATCACCACCATGAGGAAGGCGGCGTTAAGGAAGACCTTATAAAGATAATTGTGGCGTCGGTGCTGCTGGTTGCGGCAATCGTTCTCGAACGAAAACTGGAACTCAAACAGTGGCAGGCCCTTCTCATTTTCCTTGTGCCTTATCTGGTCGTTGGCTGGGAGACGCTGAAGGAGGCTGCGGAAGGACTCATACACGGAGAGGCCCTGAGCGAGGATTTCCTGATGAGCGTCGCAACTCTCGGCGCCCTTGGCATCGGCTTTATGCCAGGTGCGGAGAGCCAGTTCCCGGAGGCTGTTTTCGTAATGCTGTTCTTCCGCGTGGGAGAGCTTTTCGAGGGAATAGCCGAAGGGCGCAGCCGCCGTTCCATTTCGCACCTAATGGACATCAGGCCCGACAGTGCAAACGTGGAGCGAGGCAGCCGGGTGCTGAGCGTTTCTCCCGCCGAGGTTGAGGTGGGTGAAACCATAGTCATCCGCCCCGGAGAGAAAGTCCCCATGGACGGGATAGTGCTGGAGGGCGATTCCAGCCTTGACACTGTGGCCCTCACCGGCGAGAGCGTCCCGAGAAGCATACACGCAGGAGACGAGATCCTCTCGGGCTGCGTGAACCTGAGCGGAGTGCTCCGCGTTCGCACCGTCAAGGCCTTCGGAGAATCCACCGCCTCCAGAATCCTGGAACTGGTGGAGAACGCCGCCTCGAAAAAATCCAGGAGCGAGAACTTCATCACCCGCTTTGCAAGGATATATACTCCGATAGTGGTCGCCCTTGCCGTGCTGGTAGCCGTCGTCCCTTCCCTTATTACCGGCGAATGGGCCACCTGGATATACAGGGGCCTGCTTTTCCTGGTGGTTTCGTGCCCCTGCGCCCTGGTGATATCCGTCCCTCTGGCCTTCTTCGGGGGGCTCGGCGGAGCGTCCCGCAAGGGTATCCTCATCAAGGGTTCGTCGCTGCTGGATACTCTTTCCAAGGTTAAGACGGTGGTATTCGACAAGACCGGAACCCTCACCGAGGGCGTTTTCGAAGTTACGGCCGTGCATCCCGAGGTGATAGACCAGACCGAACTCCTTCACCTCGCCGCCCATGTTGAGCGGCACAGCGGCCATCCCATTGCCATGGCGCTCAGGACGGCTTATCCCAATGAGGCCGACGACTGCAGCATCGGCAATGTCACCGAAACCGCCGGCAAAGGTGTGGTGGCAACGGTAAACGGCCGGCGCGTTGCGGTTGGCAATTCCGCCCTGATGGAGGCCGAGGGCGCAGCATGGCACCCCTGCCATCATGAAGGCACGATAGTTCATGTAGCAATCGACGGGGAATATGCGGGGCATGTGGTTATTTCAGACCGTATCAAGGAAGATTCCAAAGAGGCCGTTTCAGCCCTTCGCAAAGCCGGTGTTGCAAAGACCGTCATGCTCACGGGCGACCAGGAAAGCGTCGCCGCCGCAGTGGCGTCGAAACTCGGGGTGGATGAGTTCCACGCCGGTCTTCTTCCCGAAGGCAAAGTCGAACGAGTGGAGGCCCTTCTTCCGGAAGGAGCCCTGGCCTTTGTGGGTGACGGAATCAACGACGCCCCGGTTCTTGCGAGGGCCGATGTGGGAATCGCAATGGGCGCCCTCGGAAGCGACGCCGCCATTGAGGCCGCCGACGTGGTGCTGATGGACGACAAGCCCTCTTCCATAGCCCGTGCAATCCGCATCGCGCGTCGCACCATACGCATCGCGAGGGAGAATATCGCCTTTGCAATAGGTATAAAGGTGCTGGTCCTGATTCTGGCCACTTTCGGCCTTGCAACAATGTGGATGGCTGTTTTTGCCGACGTCGGTGTTACCGTTCTCGCGGTTTTCAACGCCATGCGCGCCCTTCGTGGCGACAGGGCTTAATTGTCCACCACCGCGAGGGTAGCGACGGAGATTCGCACCCCGGAGCCAAGAGCGGCCCTCACTGCCCGGTAACAGGCGGCGAGGGTCGCGCCCGTTGTGAAGGTGTCGTCCACAAGGAGGATGTGCGAGGGGGCCGTCCCGGAAGGCAACTGCTTCATGCGGAACGCTCCTTCCACATTTGAAAGACGTTCAGAAGAGGACAGCGTGGTTTGTGAACGGGTGCGGCGGCCGCGGACCAGAGCGCGGGGAAAAGGCTTCGCCCCCAGCTCCTTTGCAAGGGCGGCTGCGATTACCTCCGCCTGGTTGTAGCCCCTTCGCCATTTCCGCCACCAGTGAAGCGGGACGGGAATCACGGCGTCCACGTCGGCAAAATGCTTTTCGCCCGCCAGGGCCCGGCCGAAGCGCTCAGCGAAATAACGGCCCGCAGCCACGTTTCCGCCATATTTCAGGGCTTGCGGAATGGCTTTGTAGGGGTTCTCGGCGTGATAGAAAAGATATCCTGCGGCGAAGGCGTAGTCCATGGGCTCGTCATCTCTGCGGTAACGCTCCAGAATGGCGTTGAAACGGTCTGCCATAGGGTTGTAGGGGCGTTTCCAATAGAGCGTTTCAGGAAGATCCATCGAACAGTCCATGCACAGGAAGCGCTCCTTTGCGCCCAGCACGCAGGAGCATACCATACAGGTCCGGGGAAGGAGCAGGTCTGTTACTTCTCTCCACATTCCAGCAGAACCGTCGCCCAGACCTCACAGCCTTCTCCCCGGCCCACGAAGCCAAGCTTCTCGGTGGTGGTGGCCTTTACTGAAATGCGTCCGGCGTCCACCCCAAGGACTCCCGCCAGGGTTTCTCTCATGGCCTGGATGTACGGAGCCAGCTTGGGGCGCTGGAGGGCGATGGTGATGTCGGCATTTCCAACAGCGTAGCCCTTCTCGCGGACGAGGGCGTTCACTTTGGAAAGCAGAATCTTGCTGTCGATGCCCTTGAATGCGGGATCGCTGTCCGGAAACAGATGGCCGATGTCGCCGAGGGCCAGCGCGCCTAGCATGGCGTCGCAAAGGGCGTGTATGGCAACATCGCCGTCCGAATGGGCAACAAAGCCGGTTTCACTCGGGATGGAGACTCCTCCGAGCCACATCGGCAGGCCGGGAGCAAGTGCGTGTACATCGTATCCGTTTCCTATTCTGAAGTTCATGGCAATACGCTTTTTGCAAAGATAAGCAAAAATGAGTATTTTTGCATGATTTAGAAAAAGCAGCTATGCCATTATTCAATTTCGGTTTTTTCGGGAACCAGGAACACCGGGTATTCAACTACAAACCCCGCTACTACGACCCCGAGGCTGAGGCCCGCCGCCAGATGTTCGGCGATGTGGACGGTACCAACGACGCCGCCCGCCAGAAGGGCGATTACGTGCCGGGAAGCAGCATCCGCGGCGCTTTCCGCAACGGAAACTACCAGAAAACCCGGGGCTCACACCCCAAATACCAGTGGCTCATTACCATAATCACCCTGCTGCTGATAGTGGGAGTGCTCTTTTTCATGATCCGTTTCTTCTCGCTGCTATGGAGCTAAGGATTCTTCCCCGCAATGTTGCCGACATGATAGCCGCGGGCGAGGTGGTACAGCGCCCCTCGTCGGTGGTGAAGGAACTCATGGAAAATGCCCTGGACGCCGGTGCAACCGAGGTTACGGTGGTAATCACCGACTCCGGCCGCACTCTCATCCAGGTAATCGACAACGGTTGCGGAATGACTCCGGACGAGGCCGTTCTCTGCTTTGAGCGTCACGCCACTTCGAAACTCGCTTCGCCGGAAGACCTTCACAACATACTCACCTTCGGTTTCCGCGGCGAGGCCCTGTCGTCGATAGCCGCCGTCGCGGAGGTAACCCTTCGCACCCGCAAGGCCGACGAACCAGTCGGCGTGGAAGTGGTTATGGACGGAGGCGAACACCGCTCCACGAAGGAGGTATCGGCCCCGGCGGGGTCGAATTTCGCCGTAAGGAACCTGTTCTACAACATCCCGGCGCGGCGGAAATTCCTCAAGTCGGATTCCGTGGAGCTGCGCCATATCATCGAGGAGTTCCAGAGGGTCGCCCTGACGCGTCCCGACGTGGATTTCACCCTCCTTCACAACGGCCGCGAAGTGCATGTCCTGAAGAAGGCGAAATCGCTGAAATTCCGTATCCAGGACCTTCTGGGGGCTTCAGTGGTGGGTGACATAATGGACATCTCGGCACAGACCACCATCGCTTCCATTAGCGGATTCGTGGGCAAGCCGGAAAGCGCCCGCAAGACTCCCGGAAACCAGTTCTTCTTCGTGAACGGAAGGTTCTTCCGCAGCGCATATCTTCACAAGGCAGTCCTCAAGGCCTACGAAGGCTTCATCCCCGAAGGCCTTATTCCGTCATATTTCATCTATCTGGAAGTGGACCCGTCAACGATAGACGTGAACATCCATCCCACCAAGACGGAAATCAAGTTCGAGGACGAGCCCATGATTTTCCAGACGCTGCTTGCGGCCGTAAGGGAAGCTGCCGGACGCAGCCCTGTGGCCGCCTCGCTCGATTTCGACAACCCTGAAGCCCGCGAAATGCCCGTGGTGGGGCCTTCTTTCCAGGAATATCGCCCCTCGTCCACTCCCACCATGGGGGTAGACCCGGACTACAATCCTTTCGAACAGGACTACCCCAGGCACGAATACCGTCCCTCTCAGACGGTGGAGCATACGCAGAACTACGGCGCCCTGTTCGAAGACAGGGAACTCCCCTCGGCCCGTCTTATCGTGGTGAAGGGGCGTTTCATCCTGGCGTCGTCGGCCTCGGGAATAATGGCCGTGCATGTGAGAAGGGCTCAGGAGAGGGTGATGTACGACCGTTTCCTGAAATACTTCGCTTCCGGTTCCCACATCAGCCAGAGCGCGCTGTTCCCCGTTACCGTGGAGGTTGGTCCGGCGGCGCGAACCCTGTTCGAGGACAATTCGAAGATGCTTGCCGAACTTGGTTTCGACATAGACCTTTCCATCCCCGGCTCTGTGGTTGTGAACGCCGTTCCGGAAGGTTACAGCACCGAACCCGGCAAGGTGGAAACAATGGTTCAGGACCTCCAGCTCGTGCTTCAGGATCCCGGCAACAGCCTTCCCGGGGTGATGGAGCAGAATATGGCCCAGAAGTTCGCCCTCCTCGGCGCATCCGGCAGCAGCGGTACCATTTCCCTTGCCCAGGCCCAGCAGCTCATGAACGCCCTGATGCTCTCTTCCAATCCGGAATTCACGCCCGGCGGAAGGCGCATCATAAGCAACATCTCCCTCGACGAACTGGAAAACCGTTTTTAGCGCATGGAAAGACCGTCATTCCTTCAGAATATTCCCGTTGTAACCAGGAACCTCCTGTTTATCAACGTCATAATGTTCCTTGCCACTCTTGTGAACAAGGAGTACATGTTCGACACCTTCGCAATGGCGTACCCGCTGGCCACCGGTTTCCGCTGGTGGCAGCCTCTCACCCACATGTTCATGCATGCCAATTTCTGGCATATTTTCTTCAACATGTATTCCCTGGTGATGTTCGGCATGATGGTGGAGCGGGTGCTCGGGACGAAGAAATTCCTCATTTTTTACTTTGTCACCGGTTTTGGCGCAGTGCTCCTTCACACCGGGGTGGAATATCTCCAGGTGCGTTCGCTGATAGCCGCCAATCCGGGAATCAACGTCCAGAGCATTTACAATTACATACCCGCCGTCCTGGGCGCTTCAGGAGCCGTTTACGGCGTTCTGGTGGCCTTCGCGATGCTCTTCCCCCAGGCGCGCCTCACACTGATTTTCCCGCCGGTCACCCTCGATGCAAAATGGTGGGTCACAATCTTTATTGCAATTGAACTTATAACCGGAATCACCGGCACGCAGATGGGTATAGCGCATTTTGCCCACCTGGGTGGCGCTCTGTTCGGATTCCTCCTCATTTTCTGGTGGCGAAAAAGCGGACAAATAAGCAGGTAGAGGGCGGAAAGCACAACCTTCTGTCGCGTCTCAGCTTCGGAACGACGGCGGCCCTTGCTTCGGGTCTGCTGCTTCTGAGTTGCGTCTCGCTTTTCGTGAACCCTGCCAAGGCCTGGTTCTTCACCATTTTCGGCCTTCTGTACCTGCCGTTCGCCCTCCTCGTCCTGGTTCTGCTCATCTGGGCCATTATCCGCCGTTCCCGCACCGCAGGCCTCCTTTTTCTCGCGCTCATACCCTCCTTTTTCCTTACGGGCCGATACTTCCAGTTCAGCGCTCCTTCCGGCCTTCCGGAGCCCACGCTGCGTGTGGTCTCATACAATGTGGGCCTGTTCACGCATCCGAAAGACGGCACCACAGGCCGCATGGCCCTTGCCGACAGCGTATGCGCCTACCTCGGCCGCCTCGACGCCGACGTTATCTGCCTCCAGGAATTCTATCTTCCGAACGGGCAGTCCACTGCGGAGTATCTGCAGCAAAAGTTTCCACTCTACAGGGCCGAGTACTACGTTCTCACCGGAAGCAGCGGCCATGCCGGCAATGTAACCCTTTCCCGCAAACCCGTCCGCGGCAAAGGGAAAATAGACTTCGACCGCTCCACAAATCTGGCACTTTACACGGATATTGCGCTGGACAGCTCTGTGGTGCGCTTTTACAACTGCCATTTCGAAAGCTACAACATTTCTCCCTCCAGGGTTGTCAAGGGCGCAGGCGACGATGCCCTTATGGAGGAAACCGGCCGCAAGATGCGCCGCTCAATCCGGGAGCGCCCCATTCAGGTGGAGGAGGTTCTCCGTAATGTGGAGCAGGCTCCCGTGCAGTCGGCGGTGCTGGGCGATTTCAACGACAATCCTCTTTCCTACACCTGCTTCCGCCTGCTCAGGGGACGGCGCGACAGTTTTGTACGGGCCGGCAGGGGATTCGGAGCCACCTACCGCACCCTGTGGCCCCTGCTGAGAATAGACTATATACTGTATCCGCCCTGCATGGACGCCGTATCATATACGGTGGACCGCAAGGCCCCTTATTCCGACCATTATCCGGTAATCTGTACATATTATGAAACAGGAAGAAATCTTCGCTGAAGCCCTCAGGACCCTTCGTGAGGGCGGAATAATCCTTTATCCCACCGACACCGTATGGGGAATCGGCTGTGACGCCACCCTTCCGGACGCCGTCGCCCGCATATATGAAATCAAGCACAGGGCCGACTCCAAGTCTCTGGTGCTGCTCGCCTCCGACCTGGATATGGTCGCCCGTTACATAAAAAAGATTCCGGATATTGCCATCGACCTTGTGGAGGTGAACGACGCCCCCATGACCATTGTTTATCCCGGAGCCGTGTGCTCGGCCGAAGGCGCGCCCGGCGACCGTTTCCATCTCGCATGGAACACCGTATCGCAGGAGGACGGCAGCGTGGGAATCCGCATCCCCATGATGGAATGGTGCAGGAACCTTATCTATAAACTTGGAAGGCCGATTGTGTCAACCTCGGCGAACATTTCCGGGGAACCTACGCCGAAGCGCTTTACGGAGATTCCGCAGGAGATTAAGGATGCTGTGGACTTCGTGGTGCCTCCGTCGGTGGACACGGAATCCACCGGCCGCCCCTCGCAGATTATAAAGCTGGGGCTTGGCGGGGAAGTGAAAGTGATTCGCTAAAGATACCGGAAATAAACGGCTTCGGCCGCCGTAATTGCGGCGGTTTCGGTCCTGAGCCTTGAGGGCCCGAGATGAATGGGGATGAACCCGCATTCCAGTGCGAGGGCCGCCTCGGCCTGGGAGAAGTCTCCCTCGGGGCCTATCAGCACGGTTACATCCCGGCCCTTATAATCCGAAATGGCCTCGGTAATGCTTTGGCGGGGCGTTTCTCCTTCAAAGCAGTAGGCTATGAGCCGGAGCCCGTCTTTGCAGCCACGGATAAATTCCTTTACCCCAATCGCTTCCGGAATCTCGGGAAGCTTTGCTTTGAGGCTTTGCTTGGTGGCCGAAAGGGCTATCCGTTTTGCCCTCTCCGTTTTGTAGACTTTCCGCTCGGAGTGCTCGCCTATTACGGGGACAATTGTGTCCACACCCACTTCTGTGGCCTTTTCCACGAACCATTCGAAACGCTCGTTGTTCTTGGTGGGGCAGCAGGCAAGTGTCAGATTGTAAGGATGGGCGCCCCAGCCCTCTTTTTTATCCAGGACGAGAGCCCGGGTTTCCTTCGCTCCGGCATCCTGAATCCGGCAGTGGTAAAGATTTCCAGCACCGTCGATTACGTCTATTTCATCTCCCGTCCTGTGGCGGAGAACCTTTACGCAGTGGGCCGATTCTTCCTGGTCCAGAAAAACCTCCCCGGCGGCTATTTCATGAGCAAAAAACAGTTCCATTTCAGTGTTGTTCAGGGCAAATATAATAAAAAACTTAAAAAAATCTTTGCGGTCTCGAAAAAAGGGGCTACATTTGCGGTTTGAAAAAGCGAAACTATTTTGTTTTTAAATATTTAAAACCATGAAGAAAGTATTTATGTCTATCGCAGTCGTGGCCATGATGGTCGCCGCTGTCGCATGTGGAAACAACAACAACAAGAAGGGCGGTGAGCCCGCTCCCGCAGACGAGCCCGCTGCAGTTGCAGACGATGCAAATCCCGTTCAGGAAGCTCTTGACAACGCCGCTCAGGACATCTCCGACGCTGCCCAGAACGCCGCTGCAGACGCTATCAACAACGCTGCTGCAAATGTTGTCAACAACATCCAGAACAACTAAGATATAATTCTTGGTTCAAGACTTGGAGGACACCGTACGGTTGTCCTCCTTTTTTTATATATTTGCAGCAATAGAACTGAATTATGGCAACAGCTGCAAAGAAATCGAAGACGGTGTGGTTCTGCACCAACTGCGGAAACGAATATCCCAAATGGATGGGCAAATGTCCCGCCTGCGGGGAGTGGAATACCCTTGTAGAGAAGGAGGTCGTCACCGGAAAGCGTCCCGTGTCGGCTGCGGCGCCTTCCGGCTCTCACAAACCGGAGCGCCTTAAGGACGTCTCCACGGGGGCCGAGGACAGGATCTCCCTTGGCAGCGCCGAGCTCGACCGCCTGCTTGGCGGAGGAATGGTGAAAGGCTCGCTGGTGCTTATGGGCGGAGAGCCTGGAATCGGCAAATCCACCCTTTCACTGCAGATTCCTCTCCGCTGCCCGTCGCTGAAGACGCTTTATGTCACCGGTGAGGAGAGCGCCCGTCAGGTGCGCATGAGGGGAGACCGCCTTGGAGGCGACGCATCGAACTGTCTCATCTACAGCGAGACCGACATGGAGTCCATCCTTGCCGAGGCGCAGGAGGTTGCCCCGGACCTTCTCATAGTGGATTCGGTTCAGACCATGTTCTGTCCTCAGGTGGAATCCACGGCCGGCAGCGTGAGCCAGATTAAGGAAGTTGCGTCGCAGCTGCTGCGCTTTGCCAAGGGCAGCGGCATCCCGGTGCTGCTGATTGGCCATATCACCAAGGAGGGGTCCATTGCGGGCCCGAAGCTGCTGGAACACATTGTGGACGTGGTTCTCCAGTTCGAAGGCGAAAACCGCGGAGCCTACCGTGTGCTCCGCAGCATAAAGAACCGCTTCGGTTCTACGGCCGAGCTTGCCGTGTTCGAGATGACCGGAGGAGGTCTACGGGAGGTTGCAAATCCTTCCGAGCTTCTGATTCCCATGCATGAGGAGGGTCTCAGCGGTACGGCGGTGAGTGCTATGCTGGATGGTGTGCGTCCCTTCCTCTTCGAGGTTCAGGCGCTGGTGTCGTCGGCCGTGTACGGAACGGCGCAGCGAAGCGCTACGGGGTTCGATGTGAGGCGTCTCAATATGCTGCTGGCGGTGCTGGAGCGCCGTGCCGGCTTCAAACTCGGCCAGAAGGATGTGTTCCTGAACATGGCTGGCGGCCTTCGAACCACAGACCCGGCCTGCGACCTTGCCGTTATAGCCGCCGTGCTGTCGTCCACCTTCGATTTTGCCATTTCGGGCGACACCTGCTTCGCCGGGGAAGTGGGCCTCAGCGGCGAGATCCGCCCCATTTCCCAGGCCGGGCGTCGCGCCGTGGAAGCTGCCCGTCTCGGCTTCAAGCGAATTTTCGTGAGCTCCTACACCCACTTCGACGTCAAGCCCAAAGGCATCGACGTGGTAAAGGTGGCCGACATTCCCGCCCTGGTGAAATCGCTTTTCAAATGAACCCGATTATATGAGACACGGACTGGTATATTTGCTGCTTGCGATGTGCCCGGCGAAAAAGATTACTACGGTCGTAACATCCTCCACATCCGCCGCATCCTCGGACATCTGTCCGAAGGCGAACTCAAAGCAGTCTATACCAAGGACAGCTCTGCGTATTTCAAATAGATTTGCATGTTTTCCGCAACTTTGCTAACTTGCGGAAAACAATGCATTCCTATATGGACGAGCAAGAGATAACAAACGTTTTTGACAATGTTTTCGGATGGCGCAGCCAGTTTGTCCCGGGGTTCTTTTCCCCAAAGAGGGATCCTTATGACGACTGGGGCATGACTGCCGAAGAGGCGTTCCGGCTGGCGGCAGATGCGATGAATAGCACTGACCACAGGGAGACGGAGGCGATGTCCCTGCTGCTCTACGCGGCCTTCAGGGGATATCCTATAGCGATGTACCATCTGGGTTTCAGTTACCACACCGGTGACCAGATAAAGCGTGAGCACCGATTTGGGTTTTAATAAACATTTCAGATTATGAATATCATCGGCAAAGCATTCAATCCCGCCGGCGGCACTGCCAAGGCCGTCTGCGAAAACATCGACGGTTATATCAGGGGGCGGATAATCAAGGGCGACGGCCCGGATGCGCCCTCGTTGATATTTGACAGGGATCCCCATCTCAACGACGACGGCATCTGGGGAAAGTGCATTCACAAGAACAGCGGCCGGCAGCTGGGCACCTATCCGGAATCGCCCTATACGATTAAGGCAGACTACATTGGCCTTTCGGCCGACTTTATGACCATACGTCCGGAGATTTATGTCGCCAGGGACCTGCTCTGCAAGGACCGGTTCTACCTGTATTATGGCAAGGATGCCGTGCTGCTTTCCAGCGCGCCATACGAGCGCGAGAGGGACTGGGAGAAGTTGAACGAAGCGATCCTCGGGGCCTTCCGCGCTATGTGCGGCGATCATCCCGAGGAACATTGGGACGATGCCGGCAAGGTGATCCGCGATATGCTGGGCCCGGATAATGCATACGTGCTGATAGTGGATGCCGACGAGTGCCGTAAACGGGTGAACTGGAATACTCCCGAAGGCCCGGCTACGGATATCCGGCTCAAGATTTCCTGGACCAAGAAGGGCTGGGCGCTGATGAACAGTGAATGGAACGAGCGCAGGGAAGAGATCGTCCAGGCCAGGACGGGCGCCTTGAACTACGAGGCATTCATCGGCCTGTGCATCACGGAGATAAGCGATTCTGCAATTACCTTCCGCCGCGGCGAGGACAAGCGCATCCTGGAGCCCGGGAAATTCCTGCTATTCAGCCATAACGACTCCTACGAAGACCATGATGGCGTCGAGCACAGGGACATAGATTATTCACTCATAATTACCTGGCTCGAATAAACGGGTTTTGGAAATCCGGGATTTTCCACTTATTTGGTCAGTTCAACGAAAACCACTATATTTGCATCGTTTAATGTTGAATATCTTAAAATTGAAAGAATATGAGTGGTTACCATTCTTTAAGAGGTATTAAAAAAGACATCAATTATGTGATTGGTGCATTTGTGGACGACTGCACGATGTTCCTGGAGTATCATCCCGGTCTTGAAAACGACGATGTGAGCAATCTTATCGACGAGGCAGTAGACCTTTACAACAACCTTCGCGACAAAGTGGCCGCCCCCGTAGAGGGAGCAAAGCGCGCCCATTTCGACGCAGTCCGCAAGGAACTTCTCGAGAAGACCGACGCACTGTACGACCGCCTCAGCGTCGCCGTCAAGAAGAGCCTCGGCGAATAAATGCATGGAGCACATATCAATAAAGGGAGCTACCGTAACGGTAACGCTCCTTTTTTTGTATATTTGCAAGACAGACACAAAATTACATCAAATATGAAAAAGACAGTACTGGTTTCCGGAGGCGCCGGATTCATCGGCAGCCACGTAACGGTGGAACTCATTGAGGCGGGCTACGACGTCGTTGTGGCCGACAATTTTTCAAACTGCGACATGACCTGTTTCGAGGGTGTGCAGAAAATCATCGGCAGGGAACTGCCCCTGGTGAAAATGGATTTCTGCGACGCCGCTGCGGTGAAGGACCTGTTTGCGAAGTATCCCATCGACGCGGTGATCCACTTCGCCGCATTCAAGGCCGTGGGCGAATCTGTGGAAAAGCCTCTGATGTACTACAAGAACAATCTCCTGAGCTTTATCAACGTGCTTGAGGCGGCACAGGAAAAGGGCGGATGCAACGTGCTCTTCTCTTCGTCGGCAACCGTTTACGGCGAGCCGGACGCCGTGCCCGTGACCGAAAACACGCCCCGCAAACCGGCAACTTCTCCCTACGGCAACACCAAGACCATGTGCGAGGACATTCTCCACGACGCCGTAAAGGCTTCGAACGGAGTTCTCAAGGGCATTCTGCTGAGGTATTTCAACCCCATCGGCGCGCACCCGAGCGCCCTTATCGGCGAACTGCCCCGCGGAGTTCCCAACAACCTGGTGCCCTTTATCACCCAGACTGCAATCGGCAAGCGCGAGGTGCTGAACATCTTCGGCAACGACTATCCCACGCCCGACGGTACCTGCCAGAGGGACTTCATCGACATCGTGGACCTTGCCAAGGCTCATGTGTTTGCCGTTACCCGAATGATTGAGGGCAAGATGCGCAAGGATGTGGAAATCTTCAACGTGGGCACCGGACGCCCGCTGAGCGTAATGGAGCTCGTGAACGCCTTCGAGAAGGTGAACGGCGTGAAGGTCAACTACAGGATTGCACCCCGCCGTCCCGGCGACATTACCGCCATCTGGGCCGATCCCACCCTCGCCAACACCGAAATGGGCTGGAAGGCCACCCGCACCATCGAGGAGACTCTGAAGGCGGCCTGGGCCTGGGAAAAACACCTTGCCGGAAAGTGAGAATACTGCTGACTGCGGCTGCGGCCGCGCTGCTCTGCATTGCCGCCGGGGCCCAGACCCCGGCGCAACGCTATATTGAAGGTGCCTCCCGCCGGGCTCCGCTGAGCGGCTCCGTCATAGGGGTGAGCGTAAAGGATACGGCGTCGCATACGCTCGTTAGCGTGAACGCCGCTCTCCGGATGGTGCCTGCGTCCAATCTTAAGCTGATTACCACCGGCTGCGCCCTGCATGCTTTCGGAGGCGGTTTCCGTTTCACGACGGGTCTTGGCTACACCGGCCGCATCCGGGACGGCGTGCTGGAAGGCGACTTGTATATCATTGGCGGGGGAGACCCCACCCTGGGAGGCCGGGACAGCGTTTCCGTTGCAGACTCCCAGATGTTCCGCCGCTGGAAAGCCATTCTGGAGAATGCCGGAATCCGTGCGGTTCACGGGCGGATTATCGGCGACGGACGTGCCTGGGAAGGGGGAATGGAGAACAGCTCGTGGACTTACGACGATATTGGCACCTATTATGGAACTGGCTCCGATGCCCTCTGTTTCTACAAGAACGCCATCGACTTCAGGGTGTCGGCATCGGCCGAAAACGAGCCTGTGAATGTGGAGCAGACCTACCCGGAAACCCCTTGGATGCATTTCGGCAACCATTCCTTTACCGGGCCCGCGGGCAGCGGCAACAGCCTTTATCTTTTCACCACCGACCTGGCTCCCTACAGCGAACTCCGCGGCACTTTTGCCTCCGACCGCAGGCCCAAGACCGAACATTTCGCCAACAAGTTCGGAGCCCTGACATGCGCCTTCTATTTCCGCGCCTTCCTTCGCTCTTCCGGCATCGAAGTCAGCGGAGATTATGCCGACATAGACCGCAACGGATATATCCGTACGGCCGGTTTTGTGGCCACTGAACCCGCCGCCGAACCAAGCGCCATAGGTTCATGGCAGGGGCCGGAGTTGAGGCGGATAGTGCGCGAGACCAATGTCCGGAGCGACAATTTCTACGCCGAATCCCTTTTCCGCCTGATGGGCGAAACGGCCAGTTCCGTGGCGGTTTACGACAGCTGCCGCGTGGCCGAAGCGGAGGTCCTCCAGGGGCTCGGCCTGAATCCTTCTTCCATCCGGATCGTGGACGGCAGCGGGCTTTCACGCCAGAATTTCATTACCCCGGACTTCTTTACTGATTTCCTGCTTGCAATGCGCCGGAGCCCTGCTTTCGGGGACTTCCTGAACTCTCTTCCCATCCCCGGTGAGGGAACGCTGAAGGGGCTGTTCCAGAGCCTTCCGAAGAACCGTGTCCACATGAAGAGCGGCTCCATGGAAGGGGTAATCTGCTATTCGGGTTATATCCTCGACGAATCCGGCCGGCCGGAGAAGGTTTTCTCCATACTGGTGAACAATACCCTTGAGTCGCCTGCCCGCATCCGTGCGGCCGTGGAGGGCATCATTTCTCAATTATTGTAAAATAATTGCTATCTTTGCAGGATATGAAAAAGGCACTGATCTTTGCAGCCATAGTGCTGAGTCTCTCTTCCTGTAAGTTCATAGGGAGGCTCACGGACAGCGCCTCGGAGCTTTTCGGCGACGAGGTGGTGGCGCGCGTGGGCAGGCACCGTCTGCACCGTTCGGAGCTGGCTGCATACATCCCCGCCGGCGTATCTCCGGACGACAGCGCAGGTCTTGCACGGCAGTACATCAACGCCTGGGCGCAGGATCTGCTGTTTCAGGAAATGGCCGACAGGCAGCTCTCCAAGAGCCAGAAGGACGTGTCCCGAGAGTTGGAGGAGTACCGCCGCTCCCTGCTCCGTTTCCGCTACGAGCAGCTCTACATAAACGAGCGTCTGGATACGCTCATATCGGCCGAGGAGGTGAGTGAATACTACCGGAACAATCAGGAAAAGTTCGCACTGGACCGTCCGCTCTTCAAGTCGCGCTACATCATCATCCCCGCCGGCTCAAGGGCCTGGCGCACCATTCGCGCCAAGATGACCTCGGACGACGACGCCGACCTCGTGGAGGCCGACAGCCTCGCCTTCACCACCGCCATCAAGTATGTCGACGCCTCGGACAACTGGATGGATGCAATCCTTCTGGCCCGTGAGTTCGGAACCGACTATGAATCGCTGCTTGCGGCGAGGAGAGGAAAAGAGATAGAAATGCCTGACGAGCAGGGGAATCTGCGCTATGCATACATAGTGGAGATGGTCCCCGCCGGCGCCCCCGCACCCATCGAATACTGTGAAAACCGCATCCGGGACATCATTCTTTCCGGAAGAAAGCATGCCCTTATGCAGAGTTTGGAACAAGACTTGCTGCAGGATGCCCTCGATAATGACAAATTAGTAATCTATTGATATGAAACGACTGTTTGCAACAGCCCTGACGCTTGCCCTTTCGTGTTTCTTCCTCGGTGCCCAGCGCTACCAGAACGGTGTGGTGGACAAGGTGGCCGCCATCGTGGGCGGCGAGGTGATACTCCTCTCCGACATCGAAGCCGAGGTGCAGCAGATGCAGGCCCAGGGCATGACGGCAGACTGGCGCATGCGCTGCGATATTCTGGAAAGCATGATGGAATCCAAGATTTTCCTCATGCAGGCCCGTCTGGACTCCCTTACCGTGAACAACGACATGGTGGAAGGCAATCTCACCCAGAGGATGGATTTCCTGCGCACCCGCCTGGGCGGTGACGAGGAAGTGGAACGCTATTTCGGCAAGCCCATGTACAAACTGCGTCAGCAGTGGCGCCAGGCCCTGGAAGAGCAAAGCCTCACCGACCAGGAGCGCTATCAGGTGGCCGGTTCCGTGGCCGCCGTTACGCCCTATGACGTCCGCTGTTACCTGGATACCACTGCGGCCGAAGATTTGCCCGTGGTTCCGGCCAAGTACCAGCTGAGCCAGATATGCATCTATCCAGACAGGGAAGCCGCATCCATGGCCGTGCGTGAGCGTCTTCTCGCACTTCGCGAACGCATCATCAACGGAGAGCGCTTCTCCGTCCTTGCACGCCTCTATTCCGAAGACCCCGGCAGCGCCCGCCGCGGAGGTGAACTGGGAATGGCTTCCCGCTCTATCTTCTGGCCGGTCTTTGCCGATGCTGCCATGGCCCTCAGGCCCGGAACTATCTCCCAGATAGTGGAGACCCCCGACGGATTCCATATCATCGAAGTCATTGAGAAGCGCGGCGACATGTTCAATGCGCGTCACATCCTTCTCAAGCCCCATTATACTTCGGAGGACAGGGACCGAGCCTTCTCCCGTCTGGACAGCCTCCGTACCCTCATCATGGACGGCAACCTCACTTTCGAGCTCGCCGCCCGCTTCTATTCGGAGGATCCGGCCACCCGCACCAACGGCGGCCAGATGGCGGACCCCGCCACCGGCTCGGCCTATTTTGAAATAGACCAGCTCAAGCCGGCCGACTATGCGGCAATCCGCGACCTTCAGGTGGGAGAAATCTCCCAGCCCGTGGAATCGCTTGACAATGAGGGCTATCAGCAGGGCCGAAACGGAAATCTGGTATACAAGATCATTCGCGTAGACCGCATTATCCCGGCACACACCGCCACCTTTGAAAACGACTACACCCAGCTCATGGAGCAAGTGCAGTATATGAAGCAGATGGAGGCCGTGGACCGTTTCCTGGAGGAAAAAATCCGGAGCACCTATATCGTAATCGACCCCATGTTCCGTGAGTGCAATTTCGCCCGCGCAGTCTGGGCCGAGAAATTCAATTGATGCGCCTCCGCTCGCATAGGGCTTTGATTCTTTTCCTGCTGGCTTTCCTGCCGGCGGGGCTTTCCCGTGCACAGAACGGAAGTTCCTCGGACAGGGTGGTGCTCATCAGCGCGCAGTCGGCCCAGCTTATCGAGAAAGATGGCCAGAGCTACCGAAAGGTGGTGGGTCCGGCGCGCTTTTTCCATAACGACACCTACCTTCTCTGCGACACGGCCCTGTGGAACGTGAACACCAACATTATCGACGCCATCGGCCATGTGCGCATAATCCAGGACCGCACGAGGCTTACGAGCGCAACGCTTCAGTATGTGGTGGACGACAACATGGCTCGCTTCCGTGGTGATTTGGTGCAGCTCGAGGACAAGGACCACAACACCCTGCGTACCCGCTATCTGGACTACAATACAAAGGATTCGGTGGCCATCTTCCAGAACGGCGCAGCGATGCGCGACAAAGACGGCCAGATAATCGAAAGCCTCTACGGCTCCTACGATTCCAAGGCCCACCTGTTCATTTTCAACGACCAGGTGAACATGTATCTGGATACCACCTTCATCAAGACATCCCGCCTGGAATACAGGACCGACCTTTCCACCGCCTATTTCGGCTACGGAACCGACATGTGGCAGGACAATAACATGCTTTCGGCGAACGACGGCTGGTATGACCGGAGCCGGGAACTGTTCTTCTTCCGCCGCAGCGTCCACATTCTCACGGAGGACCAGGAAGCCTGGGCCGATTCGCTCTACTACAACCGGCTCACCCGCGACGTGGAAATGTTCGGCAAGGTGGAGCTTATGGACACCACGCGCAACATGTATGCCCTGGCGGGCCGTTTCGAGTATCTGGATTCGCTACGGCGCATAACCATGACCCGCGAACCGGCGATAATGTCCATCTCCGACGACGGCACGTCGCCCGCAGACACGGTCTGGTTCGGGGCCGATACGCTCCGTTCGCAGTCTTTCCGCCACTGTGACATTCCCGACGGCTGGATCCGCGCTTCCGAGAAAAGGCTCTCGGACATAAGCGGAGACCCCGTTATGGAATACCGTCGCAAGGCCGCCGAGGCCGCCGCACGCGCAGCG
>CAJOCS010000006.1:32187-41396 GCA_905233655.1 uncultured Bacteroidales bacterium
CTGGACCGGCTGGCGGAGGTGGTGTGCAGCAACTCCTTTGGCGCGGAGGGCGGGCCGGACGGCTTCCGGAGCGGCGGCTCCGCCTGACAGTTCTACAGTGCCGCCTCCACCGGTGGATTCACTGTCGGCACCGATTCCTGCTCCGGCAGATTCCCTGTCGGCACTGCCTCCCGCGGATTCCCTTGCGATGACGCCTCCGGCGGATTCGCTTGCCGCCATGCCGGCTCCTTCCGACACGCTCGCTGCGCCGATGCCTCCGGTCCCGGACACACAAGCTCCGGATACACAGGCCCCGGCCGACACTCTTGCGGCGCCGCTCGACACCACGCGCATCTCCTTCATCTGGGGTGAAGGCCATGTGCGTCTTTTCCGCCGCAGCATGCAGATGGCGAGCGACCGCATGGCATACACCGACCTTGATTCGCTCATCCGGCTTTACGAAGATCCCATAGTCTTTAACGAGGAGAGCCATCAGTACACCTCAGACAGTATCTACGTTTCAATCAAGGACAGAAGGGTGCAGAGGGCCAATCTCCTGTCCAATGCGTTCATCACCATCCAGGAAGATTCCCTCAGTTTCGACCAGGTGAGAGGAACCGAGATGGTGGCCTACTTCGACTCCACCGCCACCCTTACCCGTTTCGACGCGCTCGGCGGAGCCTCGTCCCTGTTCTTCCTTGTGGAGAACGACGCTCTTGCCACGGTCAACAAGGTGGATTCCAAGATGATTTACGCCACCTTCGTGGATGGCGAAATGGAGCGGCTCCACTACTACGACAACCCTCACAACGACGGTTATCCGGCCGTGCAGCTGCCCGCAGAAGACCGCACCCTTAAAGGCTTCCGCTGGGAGCCGGAACGCAGGCCCACCTCGCCCTCCGACGTCACTTCCCTTGTGCCTCGCCAGAGTCAGAGAACCGCCTATCTGGCGCGCCCCCATGCGGTTTTCCGTGAAACGGACATTTATTTCCCGGGCCATATCAACAGAATCTACAGGGATATTGCCATAAGGGACTCCCTTCAGGTTGTGCGTTCCCGCGAGAAGCAGCGCATACGCGATTCTCTCGCCCTCGCCGAAGCCCTTGCCGCCGATTCTCTGGCCCTGGCCGATTCGCTTGCGCTCGCAGACTCTCTGGCCCTTGCCGACTCCCTTGGAGTCCAGGCCGATTCGCTGGGCCTTTCCGCCCTTCCGGACAGTCTCGGCACCGGACTCGGCTTCCCCCTGTCGGCGCAGCCCTCCGACTCGCTCGGCGTCGCCGTTCCGCATGAACCAACCAAAGCCGAACTCCGCGCCCAAAAGGCCCAGGAGCGCGCTGCACGTCGCGCCCAACGCGCCCAGGAACGTGCCGCCCGCAAGGCTCAGCGCCAGGCCGACCGTGAGGCCAGATGGGCCGAGGAGGACCGTGTCTATGCCGAAAAACAGGCTGCGAAGGAGCAGAAGAAACTGGAGAAGGAACGAGCCCGCAAGCTGCGCATGCTGCGGCGCCTCGAGCGCAAGTCCCAGCGTGAATACCAGCGTTATCTACGCTATCTCGAACGCGAACGCCGCCGCGCCCGCGGACAATAAGCTATTTCAGGAATACGAAGAATACGGCTAGGACCAGGCAGAAGAAGGCCACGATGTGGTTCCACTGGATGGTCTGGCCCTTGAAGACGAACATCACTATTATGGTGAAGACGGTGAGGGAGATAACTTCCTGAATGACTTTCAGCTGAAGCAGGTTGAAGGGACCGCCGTTTCCCTGGAAACCTATGCGGTTTGCGGGAACGGTGAGGCAGTACTCGAAGAAGGCTATGCCCCACGAGAAGAGTATTACCAGGATGAGCGGCCATCCGGTGGAGATTTTCATCTCACTGAGTTTCAGGTGACCGTACCAGGCGAAAGTCATGAAGATGTTGGAAAATACCAGCATCAGAATAGTCCAAAAGCCCTGCATATTAGGTGTCTTTCTTTTAGGGGGCACAAAAATACAAAAAAAGCGGATAATTATTACTATCTTTGCGCCCGCTATGGCATTATTGCTGGTTTTTCTTCTGAGTGCAATGCTCATTTCCTTCCTGTGCTCGGTGTTGGAGGCAACGCTGATGAGCACCCCCATCTCGTATATTACCATGCGGGAGGAGGAAGGCTACAGGCCGGCAAAACTCATGAAGGAGTACAAGAACGACACGTCGAAGCCTCTCGCTGCCATTCTTTCCCTCAATACCATAGCCAACACCATAGGCGCGGCCGGAGTGGGCCGTCAGGCAACCCTCATCTTCGGTTCAGCGTGGTTCGGCGTGGTGAGTGTAATAACCACCATCCTCATTCTGGTTTTCTCCGAGATTGTTCCGAAAAACATCGGTACGGCGCGCTGGAAAAGCCTTATGGGCTTCACGGCTGTGACCATCCGCGGCCTCATTTTCTGCCTTTATCCCATAGTGTGCGTGGTGGTGTGGTTCCAGAAACGCATCACCCCGGACGAGGTCGACGCTACCGTCTCCCGCGAGGAAGTGGGCGCCCTGGCCGACGTGGCCGAGGAGTCCGGTGAGCTGGACGAGGATGAAAACGAGGTTATCCAGAACATCATTTCGCTGGACGAGATGCCGGCCTATGACGCCATGACCCCCCGCGTGGTCTGCGCCATAGCCCCGGAGTCGATGACCCTCAAGCGTTTCTACAAGGACAAGCGCTTCCTCCACCACAGCCGCATCCCCGTCTATGCCGACAACGACGAATACATCACCGGCTACATCCTCCGCATGGAGGCCCTCCAGCTAATCGCCGACGACAAGTTCGACGTGTGCCTGGGCGATATCCGCCGCGACGTGGCCACTTTCCCTGAAGAGACTCCGCTGGATGTTATCTGGGATGAGATGATCTCGAAGGACGAGCAGATAAGCATCATCATCGACGAGTACGGCGCCTTCCAGGGCATACTTACTCTCGAGGATGTCATCGAGACCATCCTCGGCAACGAAATCGTTGACGAGAGGGACGAGGTCCGCGACATGCAGCAGCTGGCGAAAGACCGCTACCGCAAGCGCGTTCAGAAAAAGTAAGCCCTATTTCAATATTGCATCGGCAAGCGCCTCGAGAGCGGGAATGTCGCTCCCGTGAAGGCGGCTCTTGAGCGATACCGGCGTGCCTACAATCTCCACTTCCTTCATCTGGGAGAACATCTCCGTCATTACCTTTGCGGCCATGGGGGCCCAGGTACCGTTTTCCACAAGGGCAACACGGCGTTTCTGGTATGCCTTCATCTGCAGGGTGTGGAGGAAATTGTATGCGGGGGTGAAGAGACCTCCGTCGTAGGTTGAGGCGCAAAGCACCATCTTCCCGTAGCGGAAGGCGTCCTCCACGGACTCGGCCATGTCGTCACGGCAAAGGTCGGAGACGGCCACCTTGGGGCAGCCCTTTGCGCGGAGGATATCGGCCAGCTTTTCAGCGGCCTCGGCGGTGCCCCCGTGAATTGATGCGTGGGCTACGAACACGCCCTCGGTCTCTACTCCGTAGCTGCTCCATATATTGTAAAGGTTTACGTATTCTTCCAGGCCTTTCCGGATGACGGGCCCGTGGAGGGGTGCTATGACTTTCACCGGAAGGGCCGACACTTTCTTCAGCAGGGTTTGCACGGGAAGGCCGTATTTGCCGCAGATATTGAAGTAGTAGCGGCGTGCTTCGCAGGCCCAGTCGTCGTCTTCATCGGCAAAAAAGCCGCTCTCGGAGAGGGCGCCGAACTTGCCGAAGGCGTCGGCGGAAAAGAGGACTCCGCCACTCTCTTCGAACGAGACCAGAACCTCCGGCCAGTGCACCATCGGGGCGGTGAAAAAGCGCAGGGTTTTCCCGCCGAGCTCGAGGGTGTCGCCTTCTTTCACAGCCCTGGTCCTGAATTCTTTTCCTTCGAAGAACTGGCCCAGGAACTGCAGCGCCTTCGCCGAAGCCACTATCTCGATTTCCGGGAACTTTTCGGCCACCCATGCAATCTGGGCCGAATGGTCGGGTTCCATGTGATGAACCACCAGGAAGGCGGGCGTGCGGCCTGCAAGGGCCTCCAGGAGGTTTTCTTTCCAGGTGTCGGCTACCGAGGCGTCGGCCGTGTCCATTATGGCGATTTTGTCGCCTTCCACGAGATATGAATTGAACGCCATTCCGTCCGGAATGATGTACTGGCTTTCAAACAGGTCCTGGGTTTTGTCGTCGGCCCCGATATAGAGGATGCCGTTTGCGATGGTTCTGGTCATAGTGCGTAGTTGGTTATTTCTGAGGCATAAGCTCCATTATTTCTTCTTCTGTCACGAGGTTGAAGTCTCCTTCGACAGAGTTTTTAAGCATGGCCGCGGTTACGGAGAAGTCCAGGCAGCGCTGGGGATTTCCTTTCCATTTTTCGGCGGCGTGGATGTATGAGGCCACGAAAGCGTCGCCCACGCCCACCGGGTCGACTATGTCGTTGATGTCCCAAATCTTTGTCTGGTATATTGTCCCGTGATACCACAACAGTGCGGTAAGGCTGTGATGGGTGGAGGTCATCTGGTTCCGGAGCCCGAGGAGCATTTCCCCGCAGTGCGGGAAATGTGCGTGCATCTGTTCGAAATAGAGGCGGTATGCCTCCATGTCGAGAATCGTGTCGGCCTGCATGTGGTCCATCGGGACCTGCTTTACGCCGCTTGCGATTTCCCATTCATCCTGGTCGCCGAAGATGAAATCGCTGTACTGCATCAGGCTGTGAAGGGTGTTGTGCGCATCGGCTCCCTCGTATTTCCAGAGGTTTTTGCGGAAATTGATGTCGCAGGTTATGCGTTTTCCTGCGGCCTTCGCCGCTTCGACGGCTTCGAATGTGGCTTCTGTGGCTGAGCGGGACACCGCGCAGGTGATTCCGGAGCAATGGAAAATATCGGCCTCGGCAAAAATGTCCTTCCAGGGAAACATGCCGGGGGCCGAAGAGTAGAACGACGAGCCGTCGCGGTCGTAGATGACCTTCGAGCGGCGCTGGTCCCTGGCTGGTTCAAAATAATATGTGCCGATTCGCTTTCCTCCGCGCACGATGTGATGCACGTCCACGCCCCGGCGGCGCAGCTCGTGCAGGCAGGCGTCGGCAAGGTCATTGTCTGGAAGGCGGGTCACATATTCCACGTTGTTGCCAAGGAGTGCCAGCGACACGGCCACATTGGCCTCGGAACCTCCGAACTGTCCTTCCCAAACCTTTCCCTGGCCGAAGCGCCTGGCGCCATCCTTTGAATATCGGAGGAGTATTTCTCCGAAAGTAACTATCTTTTTACCCATTGCGTCAAATACGAGGATACAAATATAGCACGAATTATTTGCAGAGCATAATATCCAGAATCATCCGGTCGGCGGTTTTCATTCCCCTCGAGCCGATGGAGCCGAGATTCCGGATAGTCTTTTCAATGTCGTCTTCGATTATACCGTCGGTCGACGGGATGCAGGTGCCCCTGAGGGCGAGCACGGCCGACTGAACCGCGCATGAAACTCCCGAGGCCACTTTCATCGCGCAGCCCACTTTGGCTCCGTCGCAGACCATTCCGGTAATGTTTCCCGCCATGTTCTTGATTGCGGCGCACACCTCGTCGTAGCCGCCTCTCTGAAGATAGACGATACCGCAGCTGGAGCCGGTGGATGCCACCACGCAGCCGCACAGGGCCGACAGTTTCCCAAGATAACTCTTGATGTGGATGGCCACGAGATTGCTAAGGATTAGGGCCCTTGCCAGACGCTCGTCGTCAATCTTGTATTTCAGGGCGTATGCAATTATGGGCATGCTCACGGTAATTCCCTGGTTGCCGCTTCCGCTGTTGGACATTGCGGGGAGTACGCTTCCGGCCATTCTGGCGTCTGACGCCGCGGCTGTCATGCCCATTGCGTAGCTCATGAAGTCGTCGCCGAACACTTCCCTCTGGTTCTCCCGGATGGCTTTTCCCACTTTCATTCCATAGTCTCCGTCCAGGCCCTCCATGGCGAGCGCCAGGTTCAGGGTCCTGTCTTCAAGTATGAAGGCGATATCTTCAAAGGGGGCCGAGCAGGCGAAATCGTAGATTTCTTTCACGGTGAGCCCTTCATCGCCTGAAGCACGTTCCTGAGCGGCTGCGCCGGATTCCGAACTCATCAGAATCCTGTCGGCAAAGCTGGTCTCCACAATGCGGTCGTGGTCGTCCTCGATTACGGCGTAGGCGTGCGGGTCCACAAGTGCGCTGGCGCTGGCCTTGTCTCCCACAGTGACGGTCGCTTTCACATACAGAAGACGGTCGGTATCCGCCACGCTGATATTCACTTTCTTCATCGCAACCAGCTCCCTGGCCCGTGCAACCGCGTCTTCGTTCAAGCCCGCCAGCACTTCCAGTCCGCGGGCCGATTCCCCGCACACGGCGCCAAGCGCCGCCGCAACCGGCAGACCCACCATTCCGGTTCCCGGGATACCCACGCCCATGCCGTTCTTGAGGATGTTGCCGCTCACTTCCACGTCAATCGACATCGGGGCGCGAAGGCGCCATCCGTCGGCGCATTTATCGGCACAGTTTTCGGCGATTATTTCAGTGGCCTTCGCCACGGCGAGCGCAACGGCAATTGGCTCGGTACATCCGAGCGCCGGTTTAACTTCGCGGTGAATCAAATCGATAATCTGCTTTCTACGTTTGTCCATGGCGTATAATGTGGTCTGCGAACACAAAGATAAACAACTTTTTTCAGATTTATTCTTGCAGATTCCGAAAAAAGTAGTACATTTGCAGTCCCAAATCGGGAACCATTGAGATATGGTGTAATGGTAGCACTACAGATTCTGGCTCTGTCAGTGAGGGTTCGAGTCCTTCTATCTCAACCACGGCGGGGTAGCTCAGCTGGTTAGAGCGTCGGATTCATAATCCGGAGGTCGTGGGATCGTGACCCACTCCCGCTACCACACCAAAAGACATAAGTAAGCGGCCGATACGAAGCCCTTACGCCCAAAACAACTCACTGCGGCGGTTTACTTTTTTATAAAGGGCACTCATGACGCACGATGGCCATAGCGACGACCGGTATCTCGGATTCACTTTTGAAACCGAGAAGGCTATCCGTGTGCTCACAGACCTTCGTGATCTTGGCTATGTCCATGTGTCCATCAGACAGATGCTTGTCTTTGCCCTTTCGAAGATTGAGCACCGCCAGGAGAAACTGGAGAAGATGAAGCACCTGCTTGAGGTGCGAGAATCCATCAGCGTGTCTGGTCTGGCAACAGCCCTGGGCGTAACCCGTCAAAGATGATGATATTTTATATCGTCAGGGCCTTAATCAAGCTCGTCGTATTACGGACACCCTCACGGTAATAATTGATGCTGTTGACAAAGCGACAGCTGCTCAAAAACAAAACATGGCTAATAATGGTTAGGTTGCTGAAGAAATTGCCAAACTGGCCGTTTTGAAAGAAAAAGGCATCCTTACCGAAGAGGAGTTTATGACACAGAAATCTAAACTTTTTGATGGTGTTGCTCCAGCTGGAGCCAAGGTCCCCCTCAAACTCGACCTCCCTTCAAGTAATCCGTTCGATGACGAGATAAGGGAGATTATTGTAAGAGCGGGTATGCTTAAGGCGATTATGAAGTATAAGGAAGTAAAAGGCGTAGACTTGGTTACCGCGAAAGAATACGTGGAATCTCTTTGATTTAAGAATAGTTCAAGATAATAGTCTATCTTTGTACAAATCAAATGCAAACATTATGGTATCAAAAAAACTTCTTTATTTGTTTATAACAGCCTGCTTGCTTCTTTTCTCTGCTTGCGGAAGTAATAATGGGAAAAGTAACAAGGCAAATGTTGATGATGCTGCCATCCAAGAACTGAAAACAAAAGTAATCGATGATATAAAAGCTTTTGGGGCGAAGGATGCATATTTCGATGAAGACGATTATTTTGTCTATTGCGTAGATCCAGCAGAGATTTCTGCGAATGCTAATCAGGTCGCAGAGGCGATGTTCCCTATGGTTGAAGAAGTTCCTGGAGTTAAGGGATGTAAAGTCGTTGACTTCACGACAAAAAAAGAACTTGGCAGATACAAGAAGAAATAAAGCCTCGTGCAGACTGTGTTTTAATTGACATAGAATAGATGAAAGAGAAAAGATGAGCGACTGATGGCAGTCGCTCATCTTTGTTTTTATCACTTCTGCTGCTTTGAGTCTCCAATAAGACGGTCTTTCTGAAACAGTTTCAATTTTTTGTGAAGATTTCAAGCGACATATTGTCTTGTTCCGTTCCATAAGTGGAGCGGAACAGGCGGAACGGATGGAACGTTTTCGAGTAGAGGAATTTTCTATGCAAAGAAGGCTACCAGTGATAGTCGTTATATGAGCCGTTTGTGAGCCCTTTGCTACAAGAAAATAATCGACTGAAATTCAGCCGATTATCAACAATAACAACACGTGTTCGACCGTGTTAGTCAGTGGAATTTGAGCCCTTTGTGAGCCAATTAAATAGCCTTCTCAAACAACGCGTCCATGGTCACAACCCGTTGGATGCGGTTGCTATACATGTTCATCTTAAGGCCATACGTAGTAACTAGCGTAGGCTGGATGTTTTTCTTGTTCTTGGTGGCTGTCAATAGTGCATCTATTTTATTCCGCAATTTGGCGTCATAATCTTTGTCTATGGCAAAGTCACCACGAGTGAATTTCATCTCGCAAAGATTAACCACTCGATCTGCTCTGTCAATAAGCATGTCATCTGAGCGCCTGGCACATCTCCACCTGCAGTTGCTCGCCAGGGATATATCTCTGCCTGGACTCCAGCGATACCAAGCGAGGCTCGAATCTGCTCCTGATGGACAAAACAAACATCTTCAAAGGCGATTCCCCGCCAACGGTTGAGCTTCGGAGATGCCTGATTGTCTCGCCAGAAATGCGGATTATTGGAGGGATTCTTGCTGACAAAGCCTAGATAAAAGAGACAGAACATATCCGTGAGTTTGTAGTAGAGGTTCCGTTTGGTTTCTCCAAAGTTATAATAAGTTGAAACCAGGTCACTCTTTACGAGAGCTTTGAGCATTGCGCTTAGAGTACCCCCCTCCGAGATGCCGGTAACGTTAGAGATTTGCTCACGCGTGGCACCATACCTAAGCCCAGAGAGTGCCTCAACTATTTTTCTGTAGTTCTCATTGTCGGCAAACAAAGACGTAAAGAGACGGTCATACTCTGCACGGAGAAAGCCACCCTCCCGGAAGAAGATATCGTCAATATTATCG
>CAJOCS010000007.1:0-21341 GCA_905233655.1 uncultured Bacteroidales bacterium
GAGGGCTTGTCCCGAGGACATACTAGCCCGGGAGCCGCAGGGGGTATTTATGGGGGCAGCGCCCCCAGCAAATATTCTCCTCCCCGGCCGGTTTTTGCCGGGATTCCTCCCCGTCTCGTACAGATAGTGCTCCTTCCGGTCCAGCACGAGGACCGGAAAGAGCAAAAACATGGGTAAAATGACACTTCCGGTCCAATCAGTGGACCGGAAAGCGCACAATGCGCCCGCAGGCGCCCGGTAGGGACGCCGCTCGCCGCTTCCGCGGCGAACCCCTTCCCCGAGGGAAGGGGCTTGGGGATAGGGTAACGTAAGAGGTGGGGACAAGGGCCTGCGCAGCAAGGCCCTCCTGCGTCCCCGACGCAAAAAGGCGCCCATTTGGACGCCTCGCCGCTTCTGCGGCGAACCCCTTCCCCGAGGGAAGGGGCTTGGGGATAGGGTAACGTAAGAGGGACGAGCGCCCGAAGGGCGTCTATCGAGTCCCCGACGCAAAAAGGCGCCCATTTGGACGCCTTTTGCGGAGGGGACGAGATTCGAACTCGTGGTACAGAATAACCCGTACGGCAGTTTAGCAAACTGCTGGTTTCAGCCACTCACCCACCCCTCCGGGTTGCTGAAAACCTTGCCGTCTGTTTTGACGGGACTGCAAAGATACTAACTTTTGTTTGATTTGCAAGAAAATTTTTTGACGTTCTCTTTGTAGGAACGCCCAACCGGGAGGGGCTCCGGAACGCCTATCAGCGAAACCTCTGTGACGCTGCTCGCAGAAATTCGCCAGAGCGGAACCACGTAGGAACGGTGTATGCGCATGAATTTCTTCGAAGGAAGACGCTCCAGCAGGTCTTTCAGGGAGATTTGGGTGAGAACGTCGTCCCTGTTGTCTATATGCAGACACGCATAATTGTTCCTGGACTCGATGTACTGAATGTGCGAAAGCGGAACCGAGACGTCGCGATAGCCGCTCTTTACGCTAATGGTGTCGTTCCCGAAAGCCTGCGAACCCAGATGGCCGAGCGTTGCAAGAGTCCGGTTTTCTTCGCGGATACCGGCCGTTCCCTCTTCCAGCACCTTGATTCGGCTGAGCAGCGCTCCGGCGACAAGGCCGAAGGAAACGGTAGCAATGAACAGCAACCACATTGCCCTTTGGTAGAGCTCCAGCGCCTCGGGGCGGGTGCTTTCCTGCGGGAAGTCGACCGGTGTAAGGGACAGGCCGAAGTTCACCACTCCAAGCAGGAATACGGCGCCGGCGACCATCCCTATCCACTTGCGGCCGTTCCACAGGAGCGCCCCCAGGACGCGACGGCAAACGAAGTAGACCACATACATCCATAAAATGAAAGCAGTGACGTACCACGGGTGCCAAAGCATCCATTCGCCAAGGGGAAAAAGGAACATCATCCCCGGCATCACAAGGACGCAGAAGATGATGTCTGTAAGTGTGCTCTGCTTTATCTTCACAGCAGGACGCTAGAGTTCGTAAGCGGCAAATTCGACGTCGGTGAGGGCGCGCTCGGCATAGGCGGGATCCCTCTCGGCGGCCTTGGCCAGATACTCGCGCACGGCGGCCTCGTCGCCAAGACGGGCGGCGGCGACTGCCCTGAGGTACATGGCGCCGGCAGAGCCGCAGCTGAGGGCTGCGACAGCCTGATCCGGCTGGTCGTTGAGAATGTAGGCCAGCATACGGTTGCGGCAGCAGCCGTCGGTATCCTTCAGGGCCTCGACAGCTTCCTCGTAGCGACCGGTGAGGATGTATACTACACCCATGTTGGCATTGGCAGCGGGAGTTCCGCTGCGGCGGAAGAGACTCTCGGCAAGGGCAATGTCGTCCTGATGGAGGGCCAGTACGCCGCGGGCGTTGAGCACGTCGGGGTCTTCGTCAAGGGCGTCTAGGAGAGATTTTGCCCTGGCGTCCCTCTTCTGGCCGAGCATTACGACGGCGAGGTTGTAGCGGGCGCGGTCGGAGTCGAAGCGCTCGATGGCCTTGTTGTAGATGTCCACCTTCTGACCGGCGTCGCGCACGAGGGATGCAACACGGAGGAGAGCTTCCTCGTCAAGGTCTTCCTCGTTGTCCTGAAGCATCTGGAGAAGCTCGTCGTTGGTGTAGTTCTGAACCTGGACGTTGGCGATGAGGCGGGCGCGGCGCAGAATGGGAAGAATTTCGGTCTTGAGGGCTGTGAACACCTCGGACATGTTGCGGATTTCGCTTTCACGGACGGCGGGGTCGCTGTACATCGAAAGGACGCGGAGGATGAGTTCCTTGTCCTGGATGTTGGAATTGCCCACGAGCTCGCGGAAACCGTCCCAGTCCTCACCCACGCTGCGGATGAGAGGGTCGTCGGCATCAACTCCGCGGGCGACACGGTTCCAGGCCTGTGCGGCTGCGTTGGAACGGTTGGCGGAGAGCTGGTTGTTCAAATCTTCGGAGCCTTCCGGAGATGCATAGGCCACGATTTCGGTGCCGGTGATGGTGGCACGGTCGTTGGCCGCGGCGGCGTTGAGGGCGTCCTGGAAGTCGCGAACGGAGTCGCTGTTAAGCTCGGAAGAACGCACCTGAGAGCTGTTCACCTGGAAGAGAATCTGGCCTTCGGCGGTGCTGGAAAGCACATCCTGATAGTTGTCGGCCTTGAAGTCGAGGCGGCCGTCACGGTCGGCCAGCATGTAGGTGGTGTTGGCACCTTCGGCAACCCTGGCGACGGGAAGGTCGATGCTCTTCTTGCCGGCAAGGACGCGGCCGCGGAGCTCGAGATAGCAGTGCTCCATGCCCTCGACATAGTCGAAGTGCACCTGCTCGGTGACGGTCTGGCCGTTGGAGGAAACAACGCGGTAGTTGTCCTTTACCTTGTCGCCCTGATACATGAAGGGACGCATAGCGGCTTCGCCTCCGTCGTAGACGATGACGGGGGTCACCTCCAGGATGGCCTTGGGATTGAAGTAATCTTTGGGATATGTTACCGAAACGCTGGCGTCGATTGCACCGTCAATCACCTCGAGAACCTGGGGATTGCACTGAATCTGGACGCTTTCGGCCATTTTGGCCATCTTTTCGGGAGAGGAGCAGGATGCTGCTGCCATCAGGATTGCCGCCACTGCGGCGAAAAGGTAAAATCTTTTCATGCTGTATTTTAGGTTGTCGTTGTCTGTACAGATGTACTGAAAGGCAAATATAATCATTTATTCGAAAAAAAACAGTAAATTTGCAGGACTTATGGACCTGCAGGCTTTAAAGAACAAATACGATATCATCGGCAACGATCCGGCGCTGAACGAGGCGCTGGAAACGGCCGTCAAATTCGCTCCCACGGGTCTCAGCGTCCTCATTCAGGGAGAAAGCGGCGTGGGCAAGGAGAGCTTTGCACGCATAATCCACCAGTATTCGCCGCGCCGCAACGGCCCCTTCTTCGTGGTGAACTGCGGAGCGCTCCCCAAGGAACTGGTAAACTCCGAACTGTTCGGCCACGTAAAGGGTTCATTCACCGGCGCCAGCGACAACCGCAGGGGTTATTTCGAGGATGCCGACGGCGGCACTCTCTTCCTGGACGAGATTGCCGAACTCCCGCTGGAATCCCAGGCCCTGCTGCTCAGGGTGCTCCAGAGCGGTGAATTCCGCAAGGTGGGTTCCAATAAAGTGGAGCACACGGACGTCCGAATAGTGGCCGCCACCAACGTGCATCTGTACGAAGCCGTCAAGCGCGGCAAATTCCGCGAAGACCTCTACTTCCGCCTTTCCGCCGCCCAGCTGCGCATTCCCCCGCTGAGAGACCGCCGGGCCGATATTTACCTCCTCTTCCGCAAATTCACCTCCGACTTCTCGGAAGTGAACGGAATGTGCAAGATTTCCCTAAAGGGAGACGCCCTCCGACTGCTGGAGAGCTACCGCTGGCCGGGCAATATCCGCCAGCTGCAGGGCTTCACCCAGGCGCTCACCGCCCAGCTTTCCCGCAAAGTGACCCCCACCATTCAGCGCATCGAGCTGGACGCCGAGGCGCTGGCGCCCTTCATGCCCACCGAGCAGGGAGAGCCCATTCCCATCCTTTATGAAGGAGGCGCGGGCGCACGCGAGAACACCGGAGGCCTTTCCTCCGACGAACGCCAGGCCATTTTCAAGGCCATACTGGACATAAAGCAGGAAGTGGATGAACTCCGCTCCAGGATAGACCGCCGGGAACTCCCCGTCCACATGGCCGAACCCGTTCAGGAAGCCGAATGGCAGGGTGCCGAGCCTGCCCCCGACCAGAGTCGCATCGTGCGCTACGAAGCTCCGGAACGCGAAAACGAGGAGCCGGTGCTCTCGCTCCGCCGCACGGAGGAGGAACTCATCCGCGCCGCCCTGGAGAAGCATGGCGGAAACCGCAAACTCGCCGCCCAGGAACTCGGGATGTCGGAAAGGACCCTGTACCGCAAACTGCCCGCAGAATACCGCAAGAAATGAAACGATTCCTCCTCATAGCCGCCCTGGCCATGGCAGTAGTATCCTGTGGAATCTACTCTTTCACAGGCACTTCCATTCAGCCGGACGTGAAGACCATCACCATCCCCTACGTGGAGTACAAGGCTCCGCGCGTGAACCCCTCCCTGTCCAACGACCTCACTGAGGCCCTGCAGGAAAAGTTCCGCAAGCTCACCCGCCTGGAGCAGGTGGACGTGGACGGAGACCTTGAGCTCGTCTGCGAGATCACGGGCTACGACGTCCGGGCGACGGCCGTCACCGCCAATGAGGTTGCGGCCCAGAACAGGCTCACCGTAACGGTAAAAGTAGCCTTCTCGAACAAGAAGTATCCGGAGGACGACGTGAACAAGAGCTTCTCGGCCTACGAGGACTTCGATTCGGCCCAGTCGCTCGACGCGGTGGAGGCCGGCCTGTGCGAAACCATCGTAGAGAAGCTTGTGGAGGATATTTTCAACGCAACTGTAGCCCAATGGTAGCAAGCGAATACATAGACCTGGGGAAGCTCACCCTTGACGAACTGGCCGGAATAGTGAATCTCTATCCCTGGTTCGGCGCGGCCCGCATGGAGTTGTGCCGGCGCATGGCAAAGCTCGGCGGAGACGCCTGGGGAGACGAGCAGTATGCCGCCCAGGCCATGTACATCTGCGACCGCGGCGCCCTTGCCCGCATGCTCCGCTCCACTAAAACCCGGGCCGATTATTCCGACGCCGAGGTAGAATCCATCCTCCAGTCCTACATGGAGGCCGATTCAGCCGCGGCCGAAGAGGGCAGGGAGCACAGCGTGAAGGTGGTGGGAGGCGATTATTTCTCCCAGGCCCAGTACGACGACGTGCGCCGCAGTTCGGACAGCATCTTCGCCCGCTTCGCCGGAAAGGAACAGCCGAAAGAGGACGGCGGCGACGATGAGGCCGATATCGCAGGCCGCTTCGCCACCGAAACTCTCGCCAGAATCTTTGCCGAACAGGGACTTACGGAACAGGCCAAACGCATTTATTCGCGTCTGATTTTGGATATTCCGGAAAAAAGTGCTTACTTTGCATCCCTTATTGACGAATTGAAATAAAAATAAGTAAAAATATGAACGGAATATTCATCACTCTCATTGTGCTCATCATCATTGCGGCACTCCTTCTGATTGCAGTGGTCCTTCTCCAGAACGGCAAGGACGGCGGACTTGCAACCAACTTCACTTCCGCCAACCAGGCCCTTGGCGTGCGCCAGACTGCAACCATCCTTGAAAAGGCCACCTGGTATCTCGTAGCCTTCATTCTGGTGGTTTCCATCATCACCGTTTTCGTTGGCCGCGGCAACACCCAGAGCGGCAATACCGACGCCGTGAGCACCGGTATCCTCAACCAGGCCGCAACTCCGGACCAGACTCCGGCATTCCCCGTGGACATCCCCCAGACGGATCCCACCCAGGATAACGACGCACAATAATCTGACATTTTGTCAGTTCCCGCAAAAGGGAACAAAGATTGATGATAGCCGTTTGCCCCTCGAAGGCAAGCGGCTATCGCTTTGCCGGGATGGGAAAAAGGAGATACAGCCATGAACGAGAACAACAATACCTATCTGCAGAAATTTGCAATAAACCTGAACGAGCTTGCGGCGGCGGGCAAACTGGACCCCGTCATCGGCCGTGACGACGAGATCCGGCGCGTGCTGCAGATTCTGTCCAGGCGAACGAAGAACAACCCCATCCTGGTTGGCGAGCCGGGCGTGGGCAAGACCGCGATTTCAGAAGGAATCGCCCAGAACATTGTGAACGGGCAGGTTCCGGAAAACCTCAAGAACAAGATTATCTATTCCCTCGACATGGGCGCACTCATCGCCGGTGCAAAGTATCAGGGAGAGTTTGAGGAGAGACTCAAGGCCGTGGTGAAGGAAGTTGTGGATTCGGCCGGCGAGATTATCCTTTTCATCGACGAAATACACACCCTCGTGGGCGCAGGACGCTCTTCCGGCGCCATGGACGCGTCCAATATACTGAAACCCGCACTTGCAAGGGGTGAGCTCAGAACCATCGGCTCAACCACCCTGGACGAGTATCAGAAATACTTCGAGACCGACAAGGCTCTCGAAAGAAGGTTCCAGATGGTTATGGTGGACGAGCCCTCGCCCGCCGAGAGCATTGCCATCCTCCGTGGCCTGAAAGAACGCTACGAGAATCACCACAAGGTGAAAATCGAGGACGACGCCCTAATTGCGGCGGTGAACCTGAGCCACCGTTACATCACCTCGCGTTTCCTCCCGGACAAGGCAATCGACCTTGTTGACGAAGCGGCTTCGAAGCTGCGTCTGGAGATGAATTCCGTGCCCGAACCCATCGACAATCTCAACTGCGCCATCCGTCAGAAAGAGATCGAGCGCGAGGCCATAAAGCGCGAAGGCACGTCGGCAAAGATGGACAAGCTGGAGGCCGAGCTGAAGGAGCTGCGTGAAGAACGCGAAGAGCTCATGAAGCGCTGGAACAGGGAAAAAGAGCTTCTCGGAGGCCTGCAGACCGCCCGTCAGGAGCTCGAGGACTACAAGATACAGGCGATGAGCGCCGAACGTAGCGGAGACTATGGCCGGGTGGCCGAAATCCGTTACGGCAAAATGGCCGAGTGCCAGAAAACCATCGACAGCCTGAGCGCTCAGGTGGCCGAAATCAAAGACCCTATCGTCACCGAGGCCGTCACCCCCGAGGATATTGCCGAGGTGGTGGCGAAGTGGACCGGTATTCCTGTTAAGAGGATGCTCGAAAGCGAGAAGGAAAAGCTCCTCCGGATGGAGGCCGAGCTTCACAAGAGAGTGGTTGGCCAGGAGAACGCCATCAGGGCGGTTTCCGACGCCGTAAGACGCTCGCGTGCAGGTCTTTCCAACGAAAAGAGACCCATCGGCTCCTTCCTCTTCCTGGGCACCACGGGCGTGGGCAAGACCGAGCTCGCAAAGGCCCTTGCGGAGTTCCTCTTCAACGACGAGAACATGATGACGCGAATCGACATGTCCGAGTATCAGGAAAGGCACACCGTGAGCCGTCTCGTGGGCGCGCCTCCGGGATATGTGGGCTACGACGAGGGCGGCCAGCTCACCGAGGCCGTGCGTCGCAAACCCTATTCCGTAGTGCTCCTGGACGAAATTGAAAAAGCCCACCCGGACGTGTTCAACGTGCTCCTGCAGGTGCTGGACGACGGCCGGCTCACAGACAACAAGGGCCGCACCGTAGACTTCAAGAACACCATCCTCATAATGACCTCCAACGCCGGGGCCGATATTATCCAGCAGTACAGAGGCAAGATTACCGACGAATGCCGCGAAAAGGTGATGGAAGAGCTCCGCATGAGGGTGAGGCCTGAATTCCTCAACAGAATTGACGAGATTCTGATGTTCGACCCTCTGAGCCCCGACGACATCCGGGAGATTGTCCGCATGCAGGAGAAGGAGCTCTGCTCGAAGCTGGAGGAATCCGGCATCACGCTGAGCTTCACCCCCGCCTTCGAAGACCACATGACCGAACACGGCTACGACCCTTCATACGGTGCGCGTCCCGTGAAACGCCTCATGCAGAGAGAGTTGATCAACCAGCTTGCAAAGGCCCTGCTGGACGGAAGCGTAAAGCTCAACTCCGCCGTCACGGTTGACGCCGAGAAGGGCTGCGTAGTGTTCAAATAAGGATTACTGCAACGGAAATACACTTACGGGGCGGCCGTCCCGCCAGGCCACGATGTGCGCCTCGCGGAATCCGAGCCGCCTCACTGTATTCAGGTGCTCCAGAGCCTCGGAATAGCTGCTGAAAATGCCCACCGAGTAGGTGTAGCGAAGATTCGAGGTCATTCTCTCGTAGACCGGATTCAGCCCCCGGATGTCGTCGAGCGAGGCGTGCCGCACGGAGGTGAACAGCTCGATCTGGAACACCAGGCCATCTGGAAGGGTGTTGTCCTGGGCGAAGCGCCCCACAGGCGTGATTCGGAAAGAGCCGCTCGGCCCCCTTCGCCTTCCTACCCGAATCCGGAGCCTTCCCCCCATGCTGTTCTTTGTGAAGGTGTAGGCCGACGATGCCCCCACCACCTGGCGGTCGGCCCTCGGGCCCGAAGTCACGGCGCCGCTGCGAAGGAAATTCTGCTCTATGCGGCGTATCTCAAGGTTTGTCTCGTCGAGCTGGCGGCGAAGCGGTTCCAGGCCCTCCTCCTTTTCATGTATAGATGCGGTAAGGGCCGCTTTTTCGGCATCGGAAGCCACTCCAAGCGCCCTGCGCAGCTGGTCAAGCTCCCTTTCCAGGGTGTAGATGGAATCCCTCAGGGCGCGGGATTCGTCCATCTTGCGCATATAGTTGCGGGTGTCGTCGTTATCGGGAACGGCAGGCGCCACGGCCGATGCGTTGTCCAGCCTGGACGGGTCGTTCATAGGCAGAAGATGCGCAATGCGCGCAAGGTCGTCGGCGCTACGGATCGCCCTTCTGGATGGACGGGCGTCATATTCCAGCACATATACGTACACGCTGTCGGGGCCGCAGTCGCGGTTCGAGGCGAAGATGGTGTACTTGCCGTCTTCCGTGTCTACGAGAAGGAAATCGTCGGCCGGGGAATTGAAGGGAAAGCCGAGATTCTCGGGCATGCCCCAGCGACCGGTGGATTCGTCCAGACGGGAAACGTACAGGTCGTAGCCGCCCATGCCGTAAAGGCCGTCGGAGGCGAAATACAGCGACTTTCCGTCCGGTGACAGCATGGGGAAAATCTCGTTTCCGGTGGAAAGAAGGTCTTCTCCAACAAGTGTAGGGGTGCTCCAAAGGGTGTCGCGGTCCTCGCTGTAATAGATGTTGCGGGAACCGGCGTCATCGGCCGCGGAGAACCATACTTCCCTCTCTCCGCGCGGGAGGAAGGTGGGCATCCCTTCGAGGGAATCCAGCGGATTCGGAGAGGGGTGCCAGCTCTGCGGTTTCAGGGGGTAGAAAAGGAAGAAATCCCTGCGGGAAAACCTCTGGCGTGCAACCACTTGCGGTTCGGCGCAAAGGTCCGTCATGTTGAGCGCGTTCTGCGACGCGGTTATCTTCTGGTCTATCTCCCTCAGGCGGACGGGATCACGAAGGGTTCCGAAAGCACCCATATAGCGGGAAATCGCCTCCTGGAAGCGGTAGGCGCGGTGGAGACTGTCTCCCTGGGCTATCATTCTCATTGCCGCCTCTTCCGAAGCGCGCCTCTGTACATTCTGCCCGAAAAGCACGCCCGGAGAGCATACCAGCAGCAGAAGGAATATTACAATGCGGCGCAGACTCATGGTCCCTTTGCAATGATAAAAGCCTACAAAATTAAGAAATACTTGCGAGAAAGTGCGTTAATCAGAAAAAAAATCGTAAATTTGCAGCCTATTTCGCGCAAATAGTATTAATATAAAATAAACTAAAATGCAAAGTAAAGGTTGGATCAGATTCGTGGCAATTCTGCTTGCCATCGCCTCCGTCTGGCAGCTCTCTTTCACCGCGGTAACCCGCATTCAGGAAAAGAAGGCTGCCAAATACGCCGAGCAGCAGGCACAGCAGTTTGCCCAGACAAACAATGTTGCCCCCGACGTCCTTGAATTCGTTCTCGACTCGGTCGCCAACATCCGCAACAGAGCCTACATCGACTCAATCAGCACAGAAAAGGTATATCTCGGATACACCTACCAGAGTGCAAAAGAAAAGGAAATAAACCTCGGTCTGGACCTCAAGGGCGGTATGAACGTCATGCTGCAAGTTCAGCTTGAAGATCTTGTCCGCGCACTTTCCGGAAACAGCACCGACCCCGACTTCCTGGCCGCTATGGAGCAGGCTAAGCGCTCCAACGTGAACTCCAGCCAGGATTTCATCGGCCTGTTCGAAGAGGCATGGAACGCCGTTGCCCCCGCAAGGCGTCTGGCCGAAATCTTCGGCACCTACGAACTCCGCGACAAAGTGAGACCCGAGTCCACTAACCGCGAAGTAATCGATGTTATCCGTGCCGAGGCAAAGAGCGCCGTTGACAATTCCTTCAACGTTCTGCGTAACCGTATCGACCGTTTCGGCGTCACCCAGCCCAACATCCAGCAGGTTGGCAGCTCCGGCAAGATCCTCATCGAACTTCCCGGCGTGAAGGACCCCGAGCGTGTCCGCAAACTCCTCCAGGGTACCGCATCCCTCGAGTTCTGGCCCACTTACCAGGGCAACGAGGTAGACCTCTTCGCCGTTGACGCCCGCGTCGCAGAAATCCTCAACAACCTCAGCGACAGCGCCTCCGTACAGAATCCTCTGTTCCAGGTGCTCGCTCGCAGCGGTTGGAACAACGCCTGCCTCGGTTTCGCAGCCGGCGTAGATACCGCCACCGTGAACCGTTACCTGGCCATGGCCGAGGATGTGCTCCCTCAGGGCTTCCGCGGCATGTGGAGCGTTAAGCCCTCCGAGTTCACCGATGCAGCCAACATGTACGAGCTCATCGCCATCAAGTCCACTTCCCGCGACGGCAAGGCACCCCTCGACGGTGGTGTTGTGACCGACGCCCGCGTGAACTTCAACGGCCAGCAGGGCCGTGGCGGCGCCCCCTCCGTGTCCATGACAATGAATGCCGAGGGTGCCTCCAAGTGGGCCCGCATCACCAAGGACAACATCGGCAAGCAGGTTGCAATCGTGCTCGACGGTCTGGTGTATTCCTATCCTACCGTGAAAGGTGAAATCACCGGCGGCAGCTCCGAAATCACCGGCAACTTCGACGTTCAGGAAGCTGAAGACCTTGCCAACGTGCTCAAATCCGGTAAGCTCCCCGCCCCTGCCACCATCATTCAGGAGCAGGTCGTGGGTCCTTCCCTGGGTAGCGCATCCATCAGGGCCGGTCTCATCTCCTTCCTCATCGCCTTCTGCCTTGTGCTCGTCTACATGGTATTCTTCTACCAGGGCGCAGGTCTCATCGCCGACGTGGCTCTTCTGTGCAACGTACTGCTTCTGTTCGGCGTGCTCGTAAGCTTCGGCGCCGTCCTCACCCTGCCCGGTATCGCCGGTCTCGTGCTGACCCTCGGTATGGCCGTGGACGCCAACGTTATCATCTACGAGCGCATCAAGGAAGAACTGGCCGCAGGCAAGGGCTTCTCCCTCGCAGTCCACGACGGTTACAGGAACGCCTACTCCGCCATCATCGACGGTCAGCTGACCACCCTGCTCACCGGTATCATCCTCTACGTGTTCGGTTCCGGTCCCGTCCAGGGCTTCGCCACCACCCTCATCATCGGTATCATAACTTCCGTTCTTACCTCCATCTTCATCACGCGCATCATCTTCGACGACCGCATCCAGAAGGGTAAGACCGTGTCCCTGTCGAACAGCATCTCCAGGAACTTCCTGAAGAACACCCATGTCGACTTCGTAAAGGGAAAGAAGTGGTCCTACATCATCTCCGGCGCCCTCATCGTCATCTCCATCGCTTCCATCGCCCTCAAGGGCTTCAGCTATGGTGTCGACTTCACCGGCGGCCGTACCTATGTAGTCCGTTTCGACCAGGCCGTTACCGCAGAAGACGTCCGCGCAGCCGTACAGACCACCTTCGAGACTGCCGCACAGCAGGCCGGCATCGACCAGTATTCCGTCGAGGTGAAGCAGTTCGGTGGAGACTCCCAGATGAAGATTACCACCCAGTACAAGAACAACGACGAAAGCACCACCGTCGACGCCGAGGTCGAGGCTCTGCTCTACGACGCCCTCAAGGCATTCTATGCCGAGGACATCACCCTTGCGCAGTTCACCTCCACCCTGGAGAACCCCAACGGTATCATCTCCTCCGACAAGGTTGGTCCTACCATCGCCCGCGATATCACCCGCAGCGCTTTCATCGCCGTTTTCCTGGCCCTGATCGTGATCTTCGCCTACATCGCAGTCCGTTTCCGCGGCTGGACCTGGGGTCTCGGCGGCGTTGTGTCCCTGGCACATACCGCACTCATCGTCATTGGCTTCTTCTCCCTGTTCAACGGTATCCTTCCGTTCAACCTGGATGTAGACCAGACCTTCATCGCGGCTATCCTTACCATCATCGGTTACGCCATCAACGATAACGTGGTTATCTTCGACCGTATCCGTGAGCAGAAGAGCCTGCACCCGAAGGACGACTTCCGTTCCACCGTGAACACCGCTCTGAATGCAACCCTCACCCGTACCGTGAACACTTCCGTGTCCACCCTCCTTCCTATGCTGGCAATCGCCATCTGGGGCGGTGAGAGCATCCGCGGTCTCGCAGTGGCCCTCTGCCTCGGTGTCATCATCGGCACCTACGCTTCCATCATGATCGGTACCCCCATCATGTACGACGCCACCATGAGGGCAGAAAAGAAGAAGGCCGAAAAGTAATCCTTTTCGGGCCGACAAAAAAAGCCTCCGGAGATTGCTCCGGAGGTTTTTTTATTTCTTGATGGCTTCCCAGACGATTCCAAGACGCTCGATGTCCTGAACGAAGTCCGTATTCACGGCCACCTGGTATTTCTTCGAATAGAACTGGATGCGGTAATTGGTTGCGGGATCGAAGAGGTAAATGCTCAGGGGAACGTTGCCGCGATGCTTTTTGATTACCTTCACCAGCTTCTGCCGGAACTGCTGGTCCAGCATCGGCGTATTTATATTAAGGACAAAGCCATTGAGCATGTCGTCCGAGACATTCCCCAGCAGGGTCACCTTTTTCAGGCGGAAAGTCCACGGGGCTGTCTTGCCCTGGGCTCGTTCTTCGGGCTTGAGGAAGAACTTCTCCTCTATCGAACCTTCAATATAGAGGGTCGCGCGCGGCTGCATGTACTGCATGAAGGCCTCGTGCTCCTTGCCGAAGAGGGTGAGCTCATAGGAGCCGCTGTAGTCGTCGATAGTGGTCCTGGAATAGGGTTTTCCGCCCTTTGTGGTGAGAATCTTCACATCCGTCACTATACCGGCCACATTCACCTTCATTCCCTTTTTGGCGCTCTCGCATTCGGAAATCTTCGCCGGAAGGTCCACCAGCTGGCAGTTGGTGAAGCTGTCCAGCTCGAAACGGTACTTGTCCAGCGGATGCGAGCTCAGGTACATGCCCACCAGCTCCTTCTCCTTCTGGAGTTCTTCCATTATATTGGTCTCTCCCACCATATCCGGCATCGGAGGACGTTCGGGCTTCATCTCCTCAACGTCGCCGAAGAGCGAGCTCTCGGCGTTCCAGCTGTCGTCGGCATAGAGTTCCCCGTAACGGACGAGTTCTTCCAGGAAAGGCTCCCCGCTGCGGCCGGGAAGGGAGAATTGGGCCCTTACATGGCCGAAAGAGTCGAATGCGCCGGCATAGAGGAGGCTCTCGAAGCCCTTCCGGTTCACGCTGCCGGACATCCTTTCCACAAAGTCGTAAATATCCTTGAACTGGCCGTTCTCCGACCTTTCCTTCAGGATTGCCTCCACCACGTTGCCGCCGAAACCCTTGATGCCGCCGAGGCCGAAGCGGATTTCGCCCTTGGAATTCACCGTGAAGCCGAAATCGGACTCGTTTACGTCGGGATTCAGGACCTTGATTCCGCTCCTTTTGCAGTCGTCCATGATTTCCATGATTTCCGTCATGTTCGACAGCTGGTTCGAGAGGTTCGCCGCCTGGAATTCCGCCGGATAATGAGCCTTTAGCCAGCCTGTCTGGTAACTCACCCAGGCATAGCAAGTGGCGTGGCTCTTGTTGAAGGCATACTCGGCGAAGGCCCTCCAGTCTTTCCATATCTTGTCCAGGGTTTCCTCGGGAAGCCCGTTGGCAAGCCCGCCCTTCTTGAAGTCGTCGTAAAGGCCTTCAAGCACCGCCAGCTGCTTCTTTCCCATGGCTTTGCGCAGCTTGTCTGCCTTGCCTCTAGAAAAGCCTGCAAGCTTGCGCGAGAGAAGCATCACCTGCTCCTGGTATACCGTTACGCCGTAGGTCTCGGCAAGGTATTCCTCCATCTCGGGAAGGTCGTAGGTAATGGGCTCCTCTCCCCTCTTTCGGTCTACGAAGTTGGGAATGTAGTCCATGGGGCCGGGCCGGTAAAGGGCGTTCATTGCGATGAGGTCCTCGAATCGCTCCGGATGAAGCCTCTGGAGCCATTCCTTCATGCCCGGCGATTCAAACTGGAACACGCTCTTGGTGTCTCCGCGGGAATAGAGGGCGTAGGTTTCAGGGTCGTCGATGGGAATCTTTTCAATGTCTATGTCCTTGCCGAAGCGCTCTTTCACGAGGCGCAGGCACTCCTTTATTATAGACAGGGTCTTAAGGCCCAGGAAGTCCATCTTGAGCATGCCCACTTCTTCGATGTAAGAGCCCTCGTACTGCGACACCCACACGGTCTGGCCGGTCGCCTTGTCGGTTCCGGTGGTGATTGGAATGTAGTCCGTGAGGTCTCCGCGGCCGATGATCATGGCGCATGCGTGGATGCCGGTCTGGCGTATGCTGCCTTCCAGCTGCTGGGCATATTTCAGCACGTCCTTCACCAGCGGGGTGCCGTTCTCCCACTCGTTTTTGAGCTCCGGCACGTTTGCAAGGCAGTTCTTGAGGTTAATCTTGTAGTCGGCCCTGTCCGGAATCATCTTGGTGAGGCGGTTGCTCTCGTCGATCGAAAGGCCGGAGATGCGCGCAACGTCCTTGATGGCGAGCTTCGTGGCCATGGTGCCGAAGGTAATCACATGCGAGATATGGTCCACGCCATATTTGTCCTGCACATACTGGATAACCTTATAGCGGCCTTCGTCGTCGAAATCCACGTCGATATCCGGCATGGAAATACGCTCTGGATTCAGGAATCGCTCGAACAGGAGGTCGTAGCGGATGGGGTCGAGATTCGTAATGCCCAGGCAGTATGCCACGGCGCTTCCGGCGGCGCTGCCTCGGCCGGGGCCTACGGAAATGCCGTTCCGCTTGGCCCAGTTGATGAAGTCCTGGACAATGAGGAAGTAGTCCGGAAAACCCATTCGGGAGATGGTCTTGAGCTCGAAATCCAGCCGTTCGGTCTGGACCTCGTCCAGCGAATCTCCGTAACGCTCCTTCGCGCCCTGGTATGTAAGGTGGCACAGATAGGCGACGCTGTTGCAGAATTCATCGCCACGGGGCTCGCCCTTTTCGTCGTTTCGCCCTTCGTCGATAACGGCCTTGTATGTCTCCAGATGTTTGCCAATCTCGGCCATAAAAGGCTCCGGAAGCTCGAATTTGGGCAGGACGTGCCCGCGGTCTATCTCATAGCGCTCCACCTTCGACGCCACTTCCAGGGTGTTTTCCAGCACCTCCGGATGGTCCGGGAAAAGCTGTGCCATCTCCTCGGCGCTCTTGAGGTATTCCTGCTGGGTATAGCGCAGACGGTTGGGGTCGTTTACGTCGGCATTGGTGGTGAGGCATATCAGGCGGTCGTGCGCCGGACCGTCTTCCTTGCGCACGAAATGGGCGTCGTTGGTGGCAATCACCTTCACGCCGTGCTTAGCTGCGAGCCGGAAGATTTCTTCGTCGTAGAAGCACTGGTTCTCGTAGAGCTCCTGGCTTAGGCCGGGGACCTCGGTCCTGTGCTTCATCACCTCGAGGTAATAATCCTCTCCGAACACCTTCTTGTGCCAGAGAATTGCCTTGTCGGCCGCGTCCTCGTCGCGGGCCATGATTGCGCGCGGAACCTCTCCCGCAATACAGGCCGACGAACAGATGAGCCCCTCATGGTATTTCTCGATTATCTCGTGGCTCACCCTGGGCCTGTAGTACATGCCGTTGATGTGGGCTTCGGAGACAATCTTAACCAGATTCTGGTAACCTTTGTAGTTCTTCGCGAGCAGAATCAGGTGCCAGTAACCCTTTTCACGAAGGCGGTGGTCACCCTTGGAAACATATATCTCACAGCCGATTATGGGTTTTACCGTGGGGTGCTTTTTTGCGAATTTGAGGAATTCCTTCACGCCATACATGTTGCCGTGGTCGGTCATGGCAAGGGCTTCCATCCCCAGCTCTTCGGCGCGGTTGAACAGGTTTTCTATGGATGCTTGTCCGTCCAGAATCGAATACTGGGTGTGGACGTGAAGGTGTACGAAGTTCATGTAACAAATATAGCGAGACTCCCCCGCAAAAACAAAAAAAATTGCCGCGTTCGGACAACGCGGCAAATAATTATTTCGGGACGGTTTTCTACTGCTGCTTGGTGAGCTTGAAACCAATCTTGAAGTTGTCGTAACCGTCGGCGAGAGAGGTGAGATTGCCAAGCTGAGAGGCATTCTCGCCCAGCTGTTTCACAACCTTCTTGAGGAAAGCTGCGGTCTTGTTTGCGGTGAAGAGAATCTTTGCGCCGCTGAGGCTGGACTCAAGGTTGCCGGTCATGGAGAAGAACTGCATGGTGCGGCCGAAGGTGAGGGTCACGGTCTGCTCGCCGTCACCCACCTTGTATGTTCCGGGCAGGGAAAGACGGCCGATAGTCCACACGAAGGTGTTGTCCGTGTTGTTGAAGGTGATGGTCATGGTGCCGGGGGCAATGCCGAAACGGGCAAGTTTCTCGTCCACCTTCTGCTCAACGCCTGCGGTAACTGCGGAACCGGCGAGGTTGGAGAGCACGCCGCCTTCCGAGCTGGTCATGGACACGGCGGAGCCATTGTATACATAGGTGCCGTTCAGGCTCACGGGGGCGCTGTAAACGGTGCCCACGAGGCCTTCAAGGAGACCGCCGAGTGCGGTTGTCACATTGGAGTTGTCGCTGTTGGAAGAGGAGCCGCCGCCGAAAAGGCTGCCCAGCAGGCCCTGTGCAGAAGCAGTGCAGGTCATTGCAGCTGCGATTGCGATGATGGAAATGAGTTTTTTCATATCAGTAAGCTTTAACAATTGTCTTTACAAGGCGTAAATATACAAATTATTCTTCATTTTCGCTCCACCCCTGCGCCTTAACGGGAAATTCCACCCCTTCAGGCGTTACGAGCACGGCCCCTACGTCGCTCTGGGCAAGATGGCCGATGATGTCGAACGTCTGGAAATCCCTGCGGAATTTCTCAAGATGGAGGAGGGGCACCACAAACAGGAGGCGCATGTCGTCTCCGCCGTTCATGGCGGCAGAAACCGGATCCAGGTCCATTTCCTTGCCGAGCTTGAAGGAATTGCCCTCAAAGGGAATCTTGTCGGCATATACCTTGGCGCCGAGGCCGCTGTCGCGCACAAGGCGCTTGAGCGCGTCGGAAAGGCCGCGGGTAACGAAATAACCGTAGGAAGGGTAGATTTCCGAGTCCTCCAGGCGCGAGACGACGTCGGCCTCAAGGGTGGGACGGAGATAATCGCCCACCAGCATGCGGTATTCGCCCATTTCGGGCTGACGTCCGGTCTTGCGGAATTCTTCGGCTCCCTTCTCCAGCACGGTGAACCCCAGGTATGCAGCTCCAAGCGGGCCGCTCACGCAGATAAGGTCCTTGCTGGAAGCCGCCATGCGGCGTTTTGAAGTTAGAAGGCTGGTTTCGCCCGTCGCGGCGATGCTTATGTACAAACCGTTGACGGAAGGCTGCAGGTCGAGGTTCACGGCTTCATAGCCATGCTCCTTCGCCGCAACCGTAATTCCCATCCAGAGCTCCTTCACCTGCTCGAAATCGAGCTTTGCCGACACCCCCAGCACCACATTCAGAAGCTTCGGGCGGGCGAGGGCGGCATATAGCTCACCGCTTGCGCCTATCACACACTTGTAGCCGAGATGCTTCAGGGGGAAGTACTCCAGATTGAAATCCATTCCTTCTATATACATGCGCGAGGCCGTGGAGACCACGCCGCCTTTTGCAGACGTATATGAAAGGCCGCTTACGGGATTATACGCAGAGAGGCGATAGAGCCTGTCTATCGCCTCAATTTTGCCTATTTCGGAAAAACTTTCAGCCATCCTTTAGCGGAGCTGGAAAATAACGGGGAAGGTGTAGGTAACCTTCACGGCGCGGTCACGCTGGCGTCCGGGCGTCCATCTGGGGGAGCTGGAAACAACCCTCACGGCTTCCCTGTCCAGGGACTCGTCCACTCCACGGACAACCCTCACGTTGGTTACGCGGCCGTCGGCCTCCACGGTGAACATAAGGGTAACACGACCCTGCACACCGTTTTCCTTGGCGATTTCCGGGTAAACAAGACGGGAGTTGACCCAGCGGGAGAACTCGTTGGCGTCGCCGCCGTTGAAGGAAGGTTTCTGTTCAACGAGCTGGAAAGGAATGGCTTCCTCTTCCACCTCTTCTTCCTCGACTTCCTCTTCCATGTAGTCTACGATCTCAACTCCGGTGTTGTCTTCTTCCAGGTTAAGGAAGAGGTCGTCGTCGAGTTTGATATCGTCGTCCACGATGTCGATCTGGTCGGACAGGACGGGGACGGACGGAGCCTCGGGCGGCGGGGGAGGAGTCTCGTTCTGGATTGCCACCATCTCCTCTTCGACGAGTGCCTGGGTGGTGTCTTCGAGGGCGGCCACCTGCTGCTCTTTGGAAGAGTAGTTGAAGGCTCCGTACACAATGCCAAGGGCGACAACCAGGCCGACCTCGGTAAGGAGCAAGCGCTTGTTCTCAAGACTTACTTTGGGGCTTTTCTTGACTTCCATGATGCAAAATTTTTGTTTGTTAAACTGTTCTGGTGCAAAGTTACGGAGTCTTTTCCTGCCCGCAAATTATTTTTCAATAATAAAACTCGCACGAGCGCGCTTGTAATTTATTGTATATTAGCGCGTTAAAAAATTGCTAATTCTTGAATTTCTCGCATGTTGCCAAAAACATGCAGAAAACCACCAAAAAACGGTATTTTACCACTTCACCGTTCAAGGGCGGCCAAAAGCTGCTCCCGCCCCTCTGCAGAGGAGTTTTTGATGCGTTCTTTGAGCCGGTAGACCCGGTTGTAGACGTAGGGTTTGTCCTTTCCGAGGAGGGTGGAAATGGTGGTGGAAGAGAAGCCTGAGGCGGTGAACATGTAGAGCAGATAGTCCTCTTCCTTCCAAGCAGGGAAGGCCTCGCGAAGGCGCACCATCACGTTGTCGTAGGCCCGGTTCAGCGAGTCCTCAAGACGGCGCTGCTCGGCGGGGTCGGAGCGAAGCCCGTCGACGATGGAGCGGACCTCGGACAGAATCCTGGGCTGAAGGTTCTGGGTTCCCTCGTAAACATAATACTGCTCACACAGGCGGTCGAGCATCTGAATGTCGGCCATAGGACCGGGAGAGGCCTGTTTTAGCTGGCGCATCTGAAGGGCACCGAGGCGCGAACGCAGGTCTTCGGCCGTGCTGAGAAGCTTCTCGCCGGCCTCTTTTTCCTCAAGCAACTGCTTCTGAATCTGAAGGTTCCGCGCCCAGAAATACAGCACGAGCGTTGCCAGTATGGCCGAAATCAGCAGGGCCACGTTGGAGATGCGGTTGCGTCGCAGTTCCCTGGAATGGTAGGCCGAGGCAAGGGCGGCGGCATGGCTGTCGTCGAGGAAATAGTAGGTTTTGTAAAAAGCCGTTCCGCTAAGATAGTCATACTCAGCTTTTTCCGCTTCGCCAGAGAGCTCTTCGCGGGGGAGTGTCTCCAAGAGAGTAAGGGCGCTGTCCGGAGCATTTTCCAGCAAGGCGGAAGCCTCACGCAGAACCGGGTTCCGCGAGCAGGCCGCGGCGAGGAGCGCCGCAAGTATGTAAACGTATCTCATCATTTCACGGAAACCTCGTCAATAAAGAACCAGCAGGGATTTCCTACGCCGTAGTGCCATTCCGGGCACACTTTCTGGCCGGTTACGACCACCTTCACAAAACGTGCCTGCGCGCGAGACAAGCCGGTCACGCAGAGGAAACCTATTGTTCCGTCCCGGTTCTCAGGTATCTCGACGCAGTCGAAGGGTTCATAGCTTTCTCCGTCGCTGGAAACGCTGAACGCCACCGACAGCGGTTCCAGCACCCAGGCCCCGATCTGACGCAAAAAGTCCACGCTGACGCTTTGTATTGCCGTTTCTCGCCCGAGATCTATCACGAAGCTGGCATCGCTTCCTTCCCATCCGACCCAGTTCTCACGGAAACCCGTTCCGCCGTAGAGGCCGTCTGTAAGGGCCGTTCGGGCAAGCGCCGCGTAACCATCCTTTGGCGGGATAATATAGCTTACAGGGCAGCCGAAGGCAAGATTCTCACGGTTGTCGGCAAGATAGCGGTCCCTGTACATGGCGCAGTAGTCAAGAGGGGAGTTGCCCCTCTCGTTAAGCGTCTCAACGCCGAACTCCCGGATACGGCTCTCAAACAGCGACAGAGCCTCTTCTACGGCCGCAACATCGCGCGAAGGTTCAGTGCGGGCTATCTCCAGATATGAATACTGCAGCGGAAGGCGCGTTAAACGCACTCTGCGGAGCTTTATGGGGTCTGATGCCACAGCAGCCTCGGCGGCGTCGAAAAGTGCCTCATATCGCCTGAAAAGGGCCGGAGAAAGGATGTTCCCCTTATACGACACAGGCGTGTCGTAGATAAACAAGTCTACATCCGTTGCAACGGCAGCGCCTTCCAACATGTGAATGTAACGCAGGATGTATGGGGCGGCGTCTCCGTAGAAAGCCTCGCAGAAATGCCTTTCAAGGCTGTCCAGAGGAGCATCGGCATTCCACATGAGCTTGGAAACAAGGTAGGGGCGAAGGTCGCTGAAGTCCCCGCCCAGTGTGCTGTTTATCTGTGAAAAATGCATTTTAACGCCGTGGGAGCGGAAAATCTGCATATTGTCACGGATGGTGCTCAGGTTGGGGAAAGGGGAGAGGTAGTTGTCGAAATTGATACCGTAGTCCCAGAGGAAAATGTTGTCGCAAATGGCGCTCCAGCCCTCGAGGCTGCGCATGAACTCATGCCCGGAGGGGTTCTCGGTAAGGGCGGTCTGGCGGCGGCAATCGATGTCACAGAGCATTATGGACACGTTTTCCTCGGGCCTGGTCACAGCAGGAGGCGTTACGGAAAAGAGATATGCCAGGGTGGATATCTGCTTGTCCGGAAAACGGCG
>CAJOCS010000007.1:21357-83546 GCA_905233655.1 uncultured Bacteroidales bacterium
CCGCGGGGGAGCCTTCCTCGGCGATAATGGCCGCACAGGCGGGGCAGCGGCAATAGGTGTCGGAGCCGTCGTTCTGCGAAATCGATATCATCGACTGGGCTGGATTGGCCCGGAAAAGGCTGTCCAGGCGCTCACAGACTATTTCCAGCACCTCCGGATTGCTAAGGCACCACTGCGAAGCGCTTCCAGGGTGACGGGCTCCGTCGAACCATGCATAATACTCCGGATGAGCCTCACCGTAACGCGACGCAGGCAGCAGAGAATTACAGGTGTGCACCCACAGGTTGGCCACAAACAACTCGTGCGGCTCCTCCAGGCGGTACCACCAGCGGTAGAGCGTGTCGGCGTCCATTATCCGGTTCACACCGTTGTCCGAAGTGGCCACACGGCCGTTCTGGAGGCTCCAGTGGCTGGTCTGGCGGTAACGGAACGTTGGGATTTCCGTGCGTGGACGGAGTGTGAAAGGAAGGTTCCGGCCGCGCGGAAGGTCATATTCGCCGCCACCCCAGTAATTCATCCCTATTTCCTGCTCCAGGAAGTCGCAGGCGCCGTAAACGACGCCTTTCCCGTTGCCGGAAATGTGGATTGTGCGGCCCTCCTGCCATATATGGAACGCATCTTCCGGAAGCGAAGAATCCTGTTCCAGCACTATCCGGGGCGTTTTCCGGAGCGATTCTGTGAGGAATCGGTCCAGAATGGACGCCGCGGTGGCCGAGTAAGGGGAGTCGTCGGCACAACTTACACGCGGGCGGGCCCACAGGGGCGCCGCCAGCATTATAAGGCATAGGAGGGCGACGAGGCGTCTCATAGATTGCGAAGGAGGTTGGTAAGGCTCACCTTCTTGTCAATCAACGCTCTAAGGTCTTCTATCTTAACTCTTTCTTGAGTCATGGAGTCGCGGTCGCGCACGGTCACGCAGCCGTCGTTCAAGCTGTCGTGGTCCACTGTCACGCAGAACGGGGTGCCAATGGCATCCTGGCGGCGATAGCGCTTGCCGATGGAATCTTTCTCGTCGTACTGATAGGAGAAATCGTATTTCAGCTCGTCCACCACCTTCTGCGCCAGCTCCGGCAGACCGTCCTTCTTCACGAGCGGCATAACCGCCACCTTGATAGGGGCCAGAGGGGCCGGAATACGCATTACAACGCGCTCCTCGCCGTTTTCGAGCTTCTCCACAGTATAGGAATGGGCCAGCACCGCAAGGCACATACGGTCCACGCCGATGGAGGTTTCAATCACGTAGGGAGTGTAGGAAACGTTCTCTTCGGGGTCGAAGTACTCGATCTTCTTTCCGGAGAACTTCTGATGGTTGCCAAGGTCGAAGTTGGTACGGCTGTGAATGCCTTCCAGCTCTTTGAATCCGAAGGGGAAGTTGAATTCAATGTCGGTGGCGGCATTTGCATAGTGGGCAAGCTTCTCGTGGTCGTGGAAGCGGTAATTCTCGGCCCCCATTCCCAGGTTTACATGCCATTTCATGCGGGTTTCCTTCCATTTTTTGAACCAGTCGAGCTCGGTTCCGGGCTTTATGAAGAACTGCATCTCCATCTGTTCGAATTCCCTCATGCGGAAAATGAACTGACGGGCGACAATCTCATTACGGAAGGCCTTGCCAATCTGGGCGATACCGAAAGGAATCTTCATGCGGCCGGTCTTCTGGACGTTCAGATAGTTCACAAAAATGCCCTGGGCGGTCTCCGGACGCAGATAAATGAGGTTTGCGCCGTCGGCCGTGGAGCCCATTGAAGTAGAGAACATCAGGTTGAACTGGCGCACGTCGGTCCAGTTGCAGGTGCCGGAAATGGGGCAGACAATATTGCAGTCGATGATTATCTGACGGTATTCTGCAAAGTCATTGGCCTTTTCGGCGGCCACATAACGGTTGTGAACCTCGTCCCATTTGGCCTTTTCACGCAGCACATTGGGGTTTGTGGCACGGAACTGAGCCTCGTCGAAGGCCTCTCCGAACCTCTTGCGGCCCTTTGCGACCTCTTTTTCTATCTTTTCCTCGATTTTTCCCAGATAGTCCTCGATGAGCACGTCGGCCCTGTAGCGTTTCTTGGAATCCTTGTTGTCGATAAGGGGATCGTTGAAGGCTCCAACGTGGCCAGAGGCCTCCCAGATGCGGGGATGCATGAAAATGGCCGAGTCGATACCGACGATATTCTCGTTCAGGCGCGTCATCGCCTCCCACCAGTAATTCTTGATGTTGTTCTTGAGCTGGACACCCATCTGGCCATAGTCGTAAACAGCTGCCAGGCCGTCATAAATCTCGCTGGAAGGGAATATGAATCCATACTCCTTGCAGTGGGCTACCAACACCTTGAAAAGTTCATCTTGTGTCATATAAACAGTTTTTAATCAATTATTTCCGGATGATTTGCAAGCAACTCCCTGCGGGCAATCTCGCGAAGCGGAATGAGCACAAAGTCCCGCTCTGCGATTAGCGGATGCGGAATTGTAAGCTCCGGAGTGTTGATGCTGTAGTTGCCGTAATATAAAATATCAATGTCTATGGGACGGTCCTGGTATATCCGCTTTCCGTTTTCGTCGAAACGGACATCCTGGATGCGCCCCAGGGTGCTTTCTATGCTCTTTATCCTGCGAAGGATACTTATCGCGTGCTCTTCGGGCGTTCCCGTCCTGAGCAGGCGGAAAAGGACGCAGTTATTCACGAAAGGCCGGCCTTCAAAGCCCCAGGAGGGCGTTTCCACAAAGGTGGAGACGGCTTTAGGAAGGCAGTTGAAGGCATCGCACATCATCGAAACGGCGTCTTCTATCTGCGCCTCCCTGTCGCCCATATTCGAGCCCAGTGAAAAATATACGTCCACCCTTTCCATTATCCGTCCAGTTTGCCGTATTCGTCTTCCTCTTCATAGTCAAGGCCCAGCTCCACGCGCGCTTCTTCGGAGAGCATGCTCTTGTCCCAGGCCGGCTCGAAAGTCATCTCGATATTGCACGAAACCACGCCTGGAACGGCCTCTACGCTTTGTTTTACCTCAGCGAGAACCTGGTCGGCCATGGGACAGTTGGGCGCAGTGAAGGTCATAAGAATGGCCACATTGTGCTCCTTGTCTATATTCAGCTCGTAGATGAGCCCGAGGTCGTAGATATTCACCGGAATTTCCGGGTCATAAACCTCCTTGAGGGCCAGCACCACGGCGTCGTACAGCGGCTGAAGGGCTGCTACGTCTTCGGCCGAAAGGATGTCGTTTTTCTTCGTTTCAGACATAATCTTCAGCTGCTTTCTTAATGCTTGCAATCATCGAAACAAGGCCTCCTGCACGCGTAGGGGACAGATTTTCCTTCAGGCCAATCTCTTCGATGAAGCCGAAATCGTCGGCCGCAATTTCTTCCGCCGCTTCCCCGGAATATACGCCGATAAGAAGCGAAATGATACCTTTGGTGATAATGGCGTCGCTGTCGGCGCTGAAATACAGCTTTCCGTCGCGAAGGGAACAGTCGAGCCATACCCTGGACTGGCAGCCTTTTATAAGGTGCTCTTCGGTCTTTTTCTCCTCTGGATAGCCCTCCAGGCCCTTTCCAAGCTCGATGAGGTACTCGTATTTGTCCAGCCACTCATCGTACATGGAAAAGTCTTCTATCACCTGATTTTTCTTCTCTTGCAAACTCATACCAACATATTGATTGCCCTCCTGAGGGCCTCGGTAAAGCATTTTGCGTCCTCCATTCCGTTATAAGGGGCAAAAGAGGCCCGGACCAGACCGGTAACGGCCAGCCTGTCCATCAGCGGCTCGGCACACATCTGCCCGGAGCGCACCGCAACGCCCATTTTGTCCAGAAGGAGCGCCAGATCCTCGTGGTGTACCCCTTCAATGGCAAAGGAGAACAGCGATATTTTGTCTTCTGTTCTACGTGGAACGCCGAACAATTTAAGCCCTGGAATGGCATTCAGCGCATCCAGGACGTATTTTTTCACTTCTTCCTGCTCTTTTATAAGCTCCTGGTCCGAGAGGGCTTCACGGCAAAAATCAATGGCCGGGACCAGCGTGGGAACGGCGTTGAAATTCTGTGTACCAGCCTCGAATTTATGTGGCGCAGCGGCGTATGTAGTGCCGCCAAAACTCACGCTCTGAATCATCTCTCCACCGCCCATATAAGGGGGCATACGGTCCAGCCACTCCTCCTTGCCATAAAGTACGCCAACTCCGGTGGCCGCATACATCTTATGGCCGGAAAAAGCATAGAAGTCACAGTCCGTAGCCTTTACGTCAAGCGGGCAATGTACCACCCCCTGGGCGCCGTCCACAAGCACCGGAACGCCATGCGCATGGCATATCCGAACAATTTTCCGCACCGGATTAACCAAGCCCAACACATTGGAAATCTGTGCAATAGCAACAATTTTAGTGCGCTCAGAAATGAGTTTTTCCAACTCATCCACCTTCAGCTCACCATTTTCGTCAATGTCAAGCACTTTAAGCGAAGCCTTCCGGCGCTCGCACATCATCTGCCAGGGAACGATATTCGAATGATGCTCGGCAACACTCACAATAACCTCGTCCCCCTCGTTGACGAAAGCCTCTCCGAAGGAAAAGGCCACAAGATTGATGCTTGCGGTGGTCCCCGAAGTAAACACTATTTCCGAAGTCTGTTCGGCATTCAAATATGCCCGGACAGCCTCCCTGGTGAGCTCGTAGGCCTCCGTGGCTTTGGAGGAAAGAGCGTGTACGGCTCGGTGAATATTAGCGTTAGAACCATGTACAAGTGCATTTATCGCCTCCAGAACCGCCTCCGGACGCTGCGCCGTGGCGGCGTTGTCGAGATATACCAAATCCTTTCCGTACACTTTCGTGGACAGAATAGGGAAACGGCTGCGTATTTGCTCTATATTCATAGCACTTGTTAAAGTCTACAAATTTACATATTTTTGCGATATGATTGACTATATCAAAGGACAAATCGTTGAACTGACCCCCACGGAGCTGGTTCTGGACAACAATGGAATAGGATACAGCATCCTTGTTTCCCTTCAGACTTTCGAGGCCCTGCAGGGCAAAACCCAGGCCCAGGTATTCATCCACCACTATATCCGGGAAGACGAAGAACTCTATTTCGGCTTCGCCGGAAAGGACGAAAGAGAGCTCTTCCGCCTGCTTCTCAGCGTTAGCGGTGTGGGGGTGGCTTCCGCCAGGATGATGCTGTCTTCACTCACCAACGACGAGATTCGTCAGGCAATCATAGGGGAGGATGTAAACAAGATCAAGAGCGTGAAGGGAATCGGCCTTAAAGGGGCCCAGAGGATTGTTTTGGAGCTGAAAGACAAGGTTGTGAAGGGCGAGGGAGCGGCCTCCGGAGAGCTTTTCAGAAGCAACGGAAGTGCAATAATGGAAGAGGCGACAACCGCTCTGGTAATGCTCGGTTTCACCAAGGCAAACATAGGGAAAGTGCTCCCGAATATCCTCAAAGAGATGCCCGACGCAAAGGTGGAAGACCTTATAAAGGCTGCATTGAAGAAGCTTTGATTTGTTCCACGTGGAACAAAACTAGCGGCCAAAATAAACTAGTAAAACAGAAATATCAGCCGGAGAAACACCGGAAATCCTTGAAGCCTGAGCTATTGTCTCGGGCTTATATTTTTTCAGCTTCTGCCTGCATTCAATAGAAAGGGCATTGATGGAATCGAAGTCGAAGCCTTCGGGAATGCGGATATACTCAAGCCGGGCATTCTTTTCAGCCTGTAAACGCTCCCTTTCGATGTAGCCGGAATACTTGATTGAAGTCTCCACCGAACAGACAACCTCAGAAGAAAATGTTCCACATGGAACAATTTTTAGCAAATCCGAGAGAGAGAGTTCCGGACGGGTGACAAGCTCATCAAGGCGTTTGGACTCTGTAAGTGGAGCAGAACCGGCAGCAGAAAGATACTCGGAAACCATCGCCGGCTTCACTTTATATGAGGAGCAGAAAGAACTCAACTCGTCAATCTCCGAGAGCTTTTTACACAGTGCAGAATAACGCTCCTCAGTGGCGATACCAAGGGAATGGGAAAGCTCCGTAAGACGGGCGTCGGCATTGTCCTGACGCAAGAGAATGCGGAATTCAGCCCTGGAAGTGAACATACGGTAGGGCTCATCAACTCCCTTGTGAATAAGGTCGTCAATCAGCACTCCGATATACGCCTGGTCGCGGCGAAGGACCAAAGGCTCCTTTTCAGCAAGCTTAAGATGAGCGTTAATTCCAGCAATTAAGCCCTGTGCGGCAGCCTCTTCATATCCGGTGGTACCATTCACCTGGCCGGCAAGGAAAAGGCCATCCACAACGCTGGATTCAAGACTCGGACGCAGGAAAGTAGGGTCGAAATAGTCGTATTCTACGGCGTAGGCCGGTTTGAAAACAACGGCGTTTTCAAGCCCGGGAATAGCGTGAATAGCATCCATCTGTACTTCCTGGGGAAGAGAAGAAGAGAATCCCTGAAGGTAATACTCAGGATTGTTGCGCCCCTCGGGCTCAAGGAAAAGCTGGTGAGAATCCTTGTCGGCAAAGGTATGTAGCTTGTCTTCAATACTAGGGCAGTAGCGCGGGCCGCGGCCATGAATCCGTCCGGTGAAAAGAGGGGAACGGTCGAATCCGGAACGAAGAATGTCGTGAACGCTTTCGTTAGTATGAAGAATATAGCACTTCATCTGGGGCGCTCCGGCCTGAACGGCTGAAGGACGCTCGAGGAAAGAAAAGCGCTCTGGCTCCGGATCACCCTCCTGTTCAAGGAGACGGGAAAGATCCAACGAACGGATGTCTATTCTCGGTGGAGTTCCGGTCTTCATCCTCTGGGAAGGAATACCGAGAGAAACGAGTTGTTCGGTGAGTCCATAAGACGCCTGCTCTCCGAAACGGCCTCCTTCGAAACTCTTCTCACCAATGAACATCCGTCCGTTCAGGAAGGTTCCAGCAGTTAAAACAAGGGCTCTACAGTAAAAAATTGCACCGCTCACTGTACGAATTCCGGCAATTTTATCATTCTCAAAGAGAATATTCTGCGCAAAATCCGCGTAAATCCTTAATTTAGAACTGCTTAGGAGAGTTTTAAGCCAAACCTCAGAAAACTGTCTTTTGTCGCATTGGGCGCGCGGACTCCACATTGCCGGGCCCTTTGAGCGGTTGAGCATGCGGAACTGGAGCGTACACTCGTCGGTAACAAGTCCGGTGTATCCTCCAAGGGCGTCAATCTCACGCACAATCTGGCCTTTGGCAATTCCGCCCACCGCCGGGTTGCAGGACATCTTCGCAAGCCCCCAAAGGTCGGGGGAAACAAGCAGGACCGAAGAGCCCATACCCGCCGCCGCCATGGCGGCTTCGCAGCCGGCATGACCACCACCAACAACGATTATATCGAACCTGTCGTTCATCCGCGCTTCGAAAGATAGTAATTCTCCTTGGCCCGCATCACGGCGATATCGGCCTTGGAGTGGTCGTCATATCCTATGAGATGGAGCACGCCGTGAACTATCACGCGGTCTAGTTCGTCCTCGAAGGTGCTGCCGTAAAGGGCAGCGTTTTCGCGGACGGAATCGACGCTTATGAAAAGGTCTCCGCTGAGCACATTACCCTCGCAATAATCGAAAGTAATGATGTCTGTGTAATAGCTGTGCTGAAGATACTTTATATTGACGTCGAGCACATAAGGGTCCGAACAGAAAATGACCGAAATATCGCCAATCCTGCGGCCCTCCTCCTGGGCAACAGCTTTAAGCCAGGAAGAAGTAGCGCGCTTCTTTCTGAAAACAAAATGAGTGTCTTCTCTCAAATAAACAATCATATGAAGAAGTTTCACGCAAAAATAGCTAAATTTGCCGACATGAGTGCATTCAAAACAGAAAAAGCGGTATTTGTGGGCGTAGTCCTGGAAAAGGGAGGAGAACGCAAGGTGCAGGAATATCTGGAAGAACTCCGCTTCCTGGCCGAAACGGCCGGTGCGATCGGCGACAAGTTCTTCACCCAGCGCATGGACCGTCCCGACAAAGCCACATACATAGGAACGGGCAAGCTGCAGGAGATAAAAGAATACTGCGAAGAGAATGAAATTCAATACGTTATATTCGACGACGAACTCACCGGCACACAGCAGCGCAATATCGAGAAAGTGATTGCCTGTTCAGACGTAATAGACCGCACTTCGCTCATTCTGGAAATTTTCGCGCAGAGGGCCAAAACCTCCTATGCAAAAATGCAGGTAGAGCTTGCAAACTACCAGTACATGCTCCCGCGCCTGGCCGGAATGTGGACCCATCTGGAGCGCCAGCGAGGCGGTATGGGAACCCGAGGCGGTATGGGTGAAACCCAGATAGAGATTGACCGCCGAATCGTAAAACAGCGCATTTCCAAGCTCAAGGAAGACCTAAAGAAAGTAGACAGGCAAATGGCCACGCAAAGGGGCAACAGAGGCTCTTTGGTGCGCCTTGCGCTCGTTGGGTATACCAATGTAGGAAAGAGCACTCTGATGAACCTGCTGGCCAAATCGGACGTATTTGCAGAGAACAAGCTCTTCGCCACGCTGGATACCACGGTGCGGAAAGTCGTCATCGAGAACCTGCCCTTCCTGATGTCGGACACCGTCGGCTTCATCCGGAAACTCCCTACGGAACTAATAGAAGCCTTCAAGAGCACCCTCGACGAAGTCCGCGAGGCCGACGTCCTTCTCCACGTGGTGGACATCTCTCATCCGGATTTCGAAGAACAGATGACGGTTGTGGAAAAAACCCTTCGCGACATCGGTGCAGGGGACAAACCCACGCTGGTAGTTTTCAACAAGGTAGACGCCTATTCTTACGAGCCCTACGACGAATTTTCGCTCACCCCCAAGCAATCCGTCAACATGACCCTCGAAGAGCTTAAAAACAGCTGGATTGCGGCCGAAAAAACGCCCTGTATCTTCATCTCCGCGAAGGAGAAAATCGGCATAGAAAAACTCCGTGCCGACATCTATAAAATCGTTGCCGAAATCCATGCGGGCCGATACCCCTTCGACAACTTCCTCTGGTAATATATTATAAGGTATACAAAAAAGGGTGGGACCTTACGGTTCCACCCTTAATTAATGTGAAGTCAATGCTTACTCGGCGAAGTTGATAACTTCACGGTTGGCATTGTAACCCCAGACGCGGCCGGAAGCGACTACGTCGTCGGTGAAGTTACGATCGAAAGAGATCGCGGTCTTCCTCAGAGGAGTAATGCTTCTGCTTGCCTTGGGAGCAAGGAGACTCTTGTGGATAGCGGCGTTAGCTGCGCTGGGCGAGCTGTAAACGCTGGTGTCCACAAGGAGAATCTGGCGCACACCGGCAAGGGTACCTGCGTCGGAGTCGGAAGCGAATCCTGCATCAGTGAAGGCTTCGTACAGCAGACCGTCGAAGACTATTCCGTACTTGTTTGCATAGCTCGGATAAGGAACGAATGCGATGAGGCCTTCGCCAACGTAAGCGGCAATAAGTGCATAGTTCACGTTGTAAACTTCGTCTCCGGCAGAATCGTACCACTGAGTCATAACATACATCGGGGTGCTTCCATACATGAAGGAGCCGTTGGTGGTCGTGTGGGTATAGATTGTACCGTTGTAGAGGTCGGCCTCAATGGAATCGTCAAAACCAAAGTATGCGCCGGCTCCGGCGGAAAGGCCGGAGATGGAGATAAGGTCATCGCCGGTGCCACCATCATCAATATCGGTAATGGTAATTGTGCCGAGAGAACTTCTGTCGGTATCCCAGCCACTGCCGCCGAGCTGAATGCCGAGACCCATCCAGGTCTTGCCGGTAAGGGCGGCCATAGTAGCGTCGGCAGTAAAGTCGTCAGAGGTGTACTCAAGATCGAGAGGGCTGACCTCACCATACTGGAAGGATTCGAACACGGCATAATCCCATGCGAATTCACCCTTCTTGTCGAGAGGAACTGCTACGAGAGTGTAAACGCCACCCTTTGCACCGTCAAACATAGGAATACGGAATTCACCTTTTTTGGAAAGCTTGACAAGACCTTCAACCTCTTCGAGGTTAACGTCATCGGCTTCGAGGATGGAAACAGCTGCGTCGGGATCCTTGCCTTCAACGAGAAGGACATAGACATCGGTCACATCGCCACCTTCGATGGTGAGAGCGCCGGTGATGAATTCATTACCGTTCTTGTCGGAAAGGAGACCTTCGTAGCTTACGCCAACGGTGTAGTTAACAGCGAAGGAGCAGACATACACGTCCTGAGTTCCGCCGAACTGATAACCGTTTCCGGTAGGAACGCCGTCAACAGTAATGAAGAAGAAGTCGCCAAGATAGAACTTGCCTTCTCCGTCGTAGTAAGGGAACGGATCTCCGTCAGGAGCCCATGCGGCCCTGCGGGCATCGTGCCATGCGAACCACTCGTCGCTTCCCTGCTCAAGACCGGAACCGTTCTTGCCGGGAGACTGCATGTTCCAATAGAGGTTATAGAAAGCACCCTCGTCGGAAACCCAGACCTGTCCGCTGGAAGTGGTGTAACCCATAAACTGACCGGGAACATAGCAGTAGTTGGTCTCGGTATTCCAGTACCAGATGTAAGGCTGAACGGGATAGGTAGGGCCAGTATCGTGACCCCAGCAACCCTCAACCACGCAGTAGCGGACGTTGTCGGAAATCTGCTGATACTTCATGGGCATTCCGGGCTCTTCTTCGCCCCACCATCCTTCGATCATTGTGCCGGCCTCGTCGAAAACGATCCAGGGCAGCTCAATTCCGATGTTGAAGGAGAGGCTGTTGGCGCCGTACTCGCTGGCGAGTTCCTCATCGATGGACAGTGTAAGAGGATAGAACTCATTCATTGCCATGGTGAGGACATCCTTTGCTGCGATAACGAGTTTCACAGACTTCTCGCCTGCGGCGAAGGAAACCTTTGCAGGAACGTCGAACCAGGTGGTTGCATCACCGCTTGCAGTGATGGGAACGTCCAGAACGGTCGTGGTGTCTCCGCGGGCGACCATAACGGTAAGGCTGGGCTCGCTCTTCGTCAACTTGACAGTGGCGGCGGGAGCGGAGGGGAAGAAGACCTGAGCACCCGTTTCAACGGGAGCGGCCTCATAAGCCGGAGCTTCCGTCTTTTCGCAAGCAGCCAAACCAAGCATAATCGCAGAAGCGATTGCAAGATATTTAATTGTGCTATTCATAACTATTCAAATTAATTTGAAGGTGCGGGAGCATAGGTTCCGATCGGGGTAGGACCGGTAACGGTTGCAGTAGGATCCGGGTTGTTATGGCCGTCAAGAGCCTTGTTAGCCTGGATTTCGGAAATAGGAATCACAAAGTTCCAGTTAGGCTTGATGTCCTGGCAGTTGATCTTGAAGATGTTTGCAGGAGCATTGGTGCCTTCGTAGTTCTGGATCACACCGGGACGGATGCGCTTTGCATTCGGGAAGCCCCAGCCTTCACCCCAGAATTCAATCCTTTCCTGCTTGAGAACCTCGAGCTGGAGAGCACGGGCATCAGCGGCGGAGAAATTGTAGGAAGGCTGACGGTAGGTCTGCATGAAGTTGTTGAGGAGGGCGACACCCTGGGCGACACCTGCGGACATACCCACAGCTTCAGCCTCGAGGAGGTACATTTCTTCAACACGCATCACAGGCAGAGCGACGGCGCCACCCACAGAGTAGGTCTCCCAGTCGCCACCGAGGCAGCGGAACTTGAGAGCCAGGTGTGCGGGAGCATCGTTGATGTAAGCGGCGTCACGGCAGGTCTGGTAGTCATAGTATGCATACTTGGCAGGATCCAGGAAGCTGTACTTACGGAAGTCGTCGTCGGCAATGCTGTCATACAGGCTCTTGTCGATGCTGGGACGGGTAAGGGAAGCATAACCCCAGTCGGCCTCGCCGGACATCCATCCGATGAAGTTGCAGAGGTTACCCATTTCCTCGGCTGCATACTGAATGTGCCACATCCAGGCCTGGTTGGGAGTATTGAAACCAGTGTTCACGTCGTTCCACTGAGCAGCGGTAACGGGGGAACCACCGAAGGTATCAATAGCCTTGCGGGCATAGGTGGCGGCGTTGGCGTAATCCTTGTCCCACATGTGAACCTTAGCACGGATACCGTAAACAACAGCGAGGCTCGGGTACAGGGTGGAGGAAGAAGTATAACCGGTGAGGCAGTCCTCTGCGGTCTGAAGGTCAGAGAGCATAAAGGCGGTAACCTCGTCGTGGGTCATACGGGGATTGTTCTTGCCGATTTCAGGGTCGGTGTTTTCGTCCACGCGGGGAACGGTGAGACCAAGAACGTCGGAGCAATCGGTGTAGATGTTCTCCACGGGCTCATACATGATGGTGAGCAGGTAGTAGTCGAACGCACGGAAAGCGTAAGCCATACCGACATATGCCTTTGCAATGTCAGAGGCGGTCTCGAGGTCAACTGCGCCGATCACGTCGTTGGCCGACTTGATGAACTGGTAGCAGGTGAACCAGGGGAGATAAGCGAAGTAGCTGTTATCGCCGTAGGCACGGTCAAAGGTGTTGTAGTTACGATACCAGTCATAACCGGAGTTGGAACCCAGCGGATACATATCGCCGAGCAGCTCGGTGAAGGCAATCATAAACTGAGGGAAAGCCATGTCGGTCTCATGGACCTGTTCGCCGTAGACGAGGTAACCCTGGGACATCTTGGCCGGAATACCGTTGACGGAAGCCTCCATCGCACTGGCAGAAGCGGCTACCTGGTCGGAGGTGGCGTAGCTGTCCAGCGGAAAAGTCTCTTTGATACAGCTGGTCATTGCCACTGCGGACAAGACGCTGAGAGCGAGAATCTTCGATATAGTCTTCATAATAGTATTCATTTTAGAACTTGAAGGTTACACCACCGGAGATGGTCCTCATAGGAGAATAGTAGGTGGCGTTAGTGTCGGTGTTACCAGAGCCCTGGCGAGGGTCGAAGCCCTTACGGGCAGACCAGTACCATACGTTCTGGGCGATAGCGTAAATACGCAGGGAAGAGATTCCAATCTTGGAGGTCAGGTTCTCCGGAAGGGTGTAACCCAGGGAGATGTTCTCAATATTGAAATACTTGGCGTTGGTGAGGAAGCGGGTGGAACCACCGTTGCTGTAAGTGTCACCGAACTGCCAGCGGGGAATCTCAAGGCTGGGGTTCTCTGCGGTCCATGCCTTCAGGGCATCCACATGGATGTTTTCACCGGTGTGGGATGCGGTAGGAGAGGACATGAATGCCTGATAGGTTCCATCGAACTGATAACCGCCGAGCTGGTAGGAAGTATTGATGGAGAAGTCTACGCCGTAGGCATAGAAGGTTGTTCCGATACCACCGTAGAGGTCAGGAATAGCAGACTTGTGAGTCACATAGTAGTCTGCGTCCGCATACTTGTTGGTGGTGGTCACACCAAGCCATACAAGGTTGTCCGGATCTGCTTCGGGATCTTCAAAAACATTCTTGAACCAGAGGGATTCACCGTTCTCGTCAATACCTGCGAAGGTCTTTTCACGCCAGGTGTAAAGAGGCAGGCCTTCGGCGATGAATGCGCCGTTGAGGTTGTAACCCTTGTAGTCGTTACCGTTGATATCCCAGATCCTGCTGGTCTTCTTGTCCTCGTGGAGAAGGGTGATCTTGTTGTTCAGATGAGTGAGGTTGAAGTTGACATCCCACCTGAGGTCCTTCTTGTTGAGGATGTTGAAGTTCAGAGCGAGCTCGACACCGCTGTTGTACAAGTCACCCACGTTGTCGTAGTAGCTGGAGTAACCGAAGGAAGGAGCCACGGAGAAGCTGAAGAGCATGTCGGTGGTCTTACGGTAGAAGTACTCGACGCTACCGCTGACGCGGCTGAGGAGGTTGAACTCGACACCGGCGTTGAAGTTGGTGTTGGTCTCCCAGGTGATGTCGGCGGTACCCTTCGAACGGAAGGAAGTACCGAGGCTGCCTGAAGAGTTCTTGATGTCGGAAGTATCGACATAACGGAAGTTACCGATATTGTCGTTACCCTGGGAACCGATGGAGGCCTTCAGTTTGAATTCCTCGAAAGCGGGAACATTGAACCAGGGTTCCTTGCTGATGATCCAGGCGCCGCCCACAGACCAGAAGTTACCCCAACGATATTCGGGAGCAAAACGGGAAGAGGCGTCACGACGGAAGGATGCGCTCAGGAAGATCTTGGTGTCGAAGTCGTACTGACCATTGAAGAAGTAACCTTCATTGTTGTACTCGACAATCTTGGAGCCTGCGCTCTGGCCGTCCTGGATGGCACCGTTGAGCTCCTTGTTGTCGGGGCTGAACATCTTGCTCTTGGAAGCCCAGAGGCTGTAGCTGAGAACGTCGGTATATTCATGACCGAGGGTCAGGGTGAAGTGGTTCTTGGCGCCGATGGACGGAGTCCAGCGGAGGAGCTGCTGAGCATTCAGGCTGAAGTCGCGGTCGTGCTCCTTCTCAACGGTACCGCCGGTGGAACGGAACTGGCCATAGAAGCCGTTGTAAACCAGATTCCAGCGGGTTTCGGTAAGGTTGTAGGTAGCGTTTGCGGTGAAGGTAAGGTTCGGGAGAATGGTGAAGTCTGCCGCTACGTTTCCGGTGGAAGCGTTACCCTCATGGTTGTAGGTGTTCAGGAGAACCTGCTGAAGGGCGTTTGCATCGGAAAGGAAAGGACGGGCGTAGCCGGGGAAACCGCCGCGGGCGATTTCACCGTTACCATAGTCCATAACCTTGATACCGTTGGCGTCCACATAGATGCTCTTGTCGGAGGCGTTACGGATCCACAGAGGATAGATAGGAGCAATCTGGGAAGTGAACGCCCAGATGTTACCGGTGCTACCGCTGGAACCGTTGTTGGACAGAGAGTTGCCGTCGAAGTTGGTGTAAGACATGTTGGCGGAGAGGCGGAGCCATTCCTTAACCTTGAAGTCTGCACGGAGACGGCCGGTGAAACGTTTGAGGTCGGAGGCCGCGGTGATACCCTGCTCATTCAGATATGCCAGGGAAGCATAGATGGAACCGCGGTCGGAGGAATTGGCGGCGGAGAAGTTGTACTCCTGACGGATACCGTGACGATATCCATAATCCTGCCAGTTGTCCGGGGTCATGTAGTAGTCACCTACCACGCGGCCGAGGGTTGCGTTCGGGTTCAGTTTGCCGTTCTTACCGATGAGGGCCTGGCCTTCGGGAACAGTGTAGACAATGTAACCGAGACCACCGTTACCCTGGTCACCGCCGATGTTGGCGTTTGCGGTTGCCCATGCCTGTGCAGGGGTCTGGCCGCCAGCGATGTAGTAGTTGTACAGAGCGTTGTAGTGGGTCTCATAGTACATTGCAGGGTCGGTGATGACATCGTAGTTCTGCAGAGCCTTGACGTTAACGCCATACTTTGCATCGAAGGTCACGATTGCCTCGCCGGCCTTTGCCCTCTTGGTGGTAATCATGATAACGCCGTTGGCACCACGGGCACCGTAAAGGGCGTTGGAAGCAGCGTCCTTCAGAACGGTCATGGAGGCGATATCATTGGAGTTGATGTTGGAAAGGTCGCCCTCATAAGGAGCGCCGTCCACGATGATAAGGGGATCCAGACCAGCGTTGATGGAGCTGTAACCACGGATACGGATAGTTGAGGAAGCACCCGGAGCACCGTTGGATGAAGTCAGCTGAACACCTGCGACAGCACCTGCGAGGGCGTTGGTAACAGATGAAACCTGACTCTTGGCGAGGGATTCCTCACCAACGACGGCTGCGGAACCGGTGAAAGCTTCGCGGGTGGAGGTACCGAAGGCAACAACGATGGTTTCCTCAATCATCTGACTGTCGTCAAGGAGGATAATCTCAATGTTGTTGCGTCCGTTTACCGGAACCACCTGGCCCTGATAACCAAGGCACAGCACTTCCAGGTTTCCGTCGGCAGGCACATTCAGGGTGAATGCACCGTCGAGATCCGTCATGGTATAAACTGTGCGGTTGCCCTGCAGAATGACGTTGGCGCCAACTACGGGCTCACCGGCGGAATCCTTCACCGTACCTCTCACAGAAATATTCTGTGCATAGGCGGCGACGGACATCGCAAGCAATACCATGGCAGTGAAAAAAATGCGAATTTTTTTCATAAGCACGAGAATTAGTTAAACATAAATATTGATACAAAATTCATTATTTGCATCGTCAATTGACCCGTTGCCAAACACCGTTTAGCAATGAATCAACTGCAAATATTGTCATTTTATTTGAGAAATGCAAATATTGTAAGTGGCCCTAAAACGAATTATAATAGGGAGTTTTGCAATTTTTTTAGATATGTTTTGCCGAAATAGATTAAAACGCTTAAAAATTTAATATTAAAACGTTTTATTTTCTTAAAAAATATTATTAATGAATTTTAATAATTTTTCGCATCGTCGACGAATGGAACGATAAAGCCGACGGGTAAACCGCCCTCTGACACGCCCTCAACAACAATTCTCCATGTTCCCGGGCCGGACGGAACGCTCACCGGAAGCGTGACGCTTTCTCCCTCTTCCATCTCCATCAGAGGGTTCCAGTAAAGCAAATCCCTTCGGCACGGAACGCTGGACGGAATATCGCCCAGATAGACCACCGGATAGCTTACCCCGAGAAAATCCACAACCCTCACCCTCGACGGGAAAGAGAGGTTCCTCACATAGAGATTCTTGGTGACAAAATTTATAATCCCTTCGAATGGAGTTCTGCCGATTACGATATTCTGTGTGCAGAGTTCAACCCTGTCGAAAAGCATGGCGTCGAAACCGAGGATAAGGTTTACGTCGGATATTATAACCCCGTCCATCATAGTCAGGATGTTGTCCTTGAAGTATTTCCTCGAATTGACCCCATCCTGGCCGATCAGCCTGAACGCCCTTTTTCCGTGAACCGTGCCTATCCTTGCCTCAGTCACAATCTCCTGAATCACCTCGCGCGTGGACGGGAAACGGACATAGTCGTCAAGATTGTAAACCGTCCATTCAAGTCCGTCGAAGAGAGGGTCTTCCCTTCTGGGAATGAATGTGGCGAGAGTATCTACCCTGAGCGGTGAACGAAGAACCTCCACCCTGTCCATCAGAGCCCTTTCCATAGCGGGAGAGAGTTGAAGCGGTGGAATAATTCCGGCCTCCGGATGCAGGAACGGGCTTTCCATGGATATATAAGTGGTTTCCGAACCGTCCATCACCTCGCATACGAGTTCCCTGTTTCCATATATATTGCACGTGGGGAAGGAGAGGCTTCCGTCGGCGCCGACAACGGCGATGTATGTATCCGACGGAGAACCCGCCGACGAGAGAAACGCCATAGTCCCCTCTCTTGAGCCGATTGCCCTGGCGCGGATAACCTCGCCGTCGAATTCAATCGCGCCCCCAATCATCGGTTCATCGGCCGACAGGAAATCCCCTATGAACGGAAGAGGAAGCTGCTGAAGGGAATCGCTCCGGCAGATGGAAACGGAAAGGGTCATCCATTCCGCCGCTTTAAGGGTAATCTCCCCCGAATCGCCCACACGCACCTCCAGGCCGCCTGTTGCAGACTCATCCGGAAATACCGCATTCCACGAAGAACAGAGTTCAACCCCGTCGCACACACGCTTGGTGAAATAGGGATTATATACGGAAATCAACCTTGAACCGGCCTCCGAAACATTTCCCGTGGAAGTATATGCCACCAGGCGGTAATTACCGCTCGGAATCGACGCAGGAAGCGTAAACGAACCCGCTCCGCGTCCTTCCCTGAGACCGATTTTAGCCTCCACGGCGGTGCCGTCGGCCGAGATGAGCTCGAGATAGGAAACGGCGCTGCCGTCGGAAAGGGCGCCGTCGGCATTGAACGAGAAGAGGGAACACCATACGCGGTCGCCGGCAATGTATGCGTTGCGGTCGGTGGAAACGTACACGCGTTCCACCGTCTGGGCAGCCACAGAAATACAGAACAGAAGGGCTGCGGTAATGATTATGCTCCTTTTCATCGTCAATTCAATAAAGCGGGCGGTGTCTGGGTTCCTCCTGCCGCCACACAGTCCACACAGCGCAAATGGCCCCAGCCCACGCCGAAGACACCCTCCACTACGACATCCATGATAGGACGGTATTTGTAGTCGAAATACAAAGACCTGTAATCGGCCTTCTCCGGAATAATCAGCGGTGTTTCACTTTTCGGCGCAAGACGCACCAGACTTGTGTCAAATACCCTTTTGAGCGTAGCGCAACTGGAAATGGTTATGTATCCCAGCGCCTTCCTGCCGCGGTCGCTTATGCAGCTTATGTTTCCCGGCAGCTCCCCTGGATTCGGGGTGAACAGATTGTTTCCGGGCTGCAGGGAGTTGTCTACATTCGTCTTGTATTTGTATTCGTCCTCAGAAATGGAACGGGCTTTTACCTCCACCACAATGGTACGGTGGCACTCAGGGCCGCTCCGGCTTATCTGCCTCAGCGCGAAATTCTTTACGACTCCTCCGGTGCGGGAAGCGTCGGCAACCTGTTCGTTCGGATAATCCACAGTCTTCCAGCACCAGTATCTGTAGCTACTCGGCCCCTCAAGCGGAAGAACTTTCCATTTAAGGGTGTCTACATAATAGTCTGCTATGTATTCGGAATGGAATTCATAGGCTTCCGTAAAGGAAAAAGCCATATATCCGCTTCCGTCCTCGGCATCCAGGGCCGACACTTCCAGCGACAGGAATTCGTCGACCATATTGAAACTCACACCGGTAATAGTGGGTTTATTGTTTGTTTTCAGCCAGGCCGACTCATAAACGTTCCCCTTGTATTCGGCGTGAATTCTGTATTCTTTATCCTCTGACGTTCCGGCAAGCGAAACCTCTCCCGGGGATTCAGTAACCGGCAGGTATCTGTTTCCGTCATTGTCTTCCACCCACCAGGGAAAATCCGGAATAATCCACCTGGAAGAGAGTTTTTCGGAATTCAGAGGAATAAGCGTGGTATAATGCAGCGTAGCCTTGTCTCCGACGGTTATGTTTCCCTCAAAAACCGGAACCGAATCCATAATCATAGGCTCATCCGTATCGGGGGTATACGGGTACACGCAGCCGAACGCACAGGCGCATACAATAAGATATGACAGAACTCGTTTCATCAGAACAGTATATTGAGGTTTATGTACGGAACCTGCGTTGCGAACACAGACATCATGTATCCCTTGATTTCGCCGTCACGGCCGGATACATAATATACCGAATACGGGTTCTTCCGTCCCAGAACATTATATACGCCGATGGTAAACGTCGAATGGAGCGCCGCCCTCAGATAGTGGCTTGCATCCACGTTGAACGCTATATCCACCCTGAAATAATCCGGAATGCGGGCCGCGTTCCTCTCGCCGTAGGCAATTCTCCACGCACCTCCGTAATAGTATTTTCCAATGGGAATGGTCGCCGGCCGCCCGGTGGAATACTCTATGTTGGACGACAGCGAATACCTGTGTGTCATAGCCCAGTTGAGCACTGCCTTTAACTCATGCGGTTTGTCGAAAGGAGCCCTGTACCAATTTCCGCCTGCGATTATTCCTTCGGGGTCGGTTTCCTGGTAGAACGCCCTCGAATAGGTATACGACATCCATCCGGTAATATCCCCGGCGGGTTTCTTGAGCATGAATTCCATTCCGTAGGCCTTTCCGTTCACATTCACAAGGTCGTCGGCAAGGTTCGGATTCATAGCAAGGCGGGCGCCGGTCTTGTAATCCAGCGCATTGCGGGTTTCCTTCCAATAACTCTCGACCGAGAAATCGAGGCCCCATGAAGGTAGCGACCAGTAAAGGCCGAAGGCGCCCTGCCATCCCCACATGGGTTTGAAATCGTCTCCGGAAAGCCTCCATGTGTCGGTAGGAGAAATGCCGGAAGTATTTGATATCAAGTGGATATACTGCCTCATGATATCGAATCCGCCCTTAACCGAGAAAGTCTCCACCGGAGTGAATTTTGTGCTGAATCTAACTTCAGGCCCAAAGAACGGTTTATTTGAATTGACCGAGTAGAATGCCGACATCCTCGCGCCGCCCTCGACGGAAAGAACGTCGTTTATCCTGTAATTTTCGGAAACGAACAGCGCCTGTTCCAAACCTCTTTCAACTGCGAGGGTATCCCTCACTATAATCGATTGTTTGTAAGGAACTATCCGTCCGGGGGAGAGAGTATAGAAAATGGTATTCGAGCCTGCCGATAAACTATGGTCTCCAAGATTTCTCTTCCATACTCCTTTCAGGAATCCCTGGTGAATGTCGGTCGTAATCTCGTATGCATTCGCATCCCAGCTGTAGTCGCCGTAAGTACTTGAATAAAAATCGTATCCTCCCTGAACCGTAAAGTTGTTTCCGGCGCCGTCCCTGTGACGGTACTGAAGCGAAAAATTCCGGTTACGGTACCTGGTCATCACCTGGTTTTTAATCTCAAACCTGTCGTTCGCCAGGTACGACGAGAACTGAAGAACGTCGTCATTGCCAAAGCGGTGGGTAATTCCAAGGTTGGCATCGGTAAATCCGGCCGACGAGCCGCTGTAATAACTGTTTTTGGGAAGTTTCTGAAGTATCCAGTCGGAATAGGTGGTCCGTACTCCGCCCACTATGCTGGTATGGTCTTTCCATAGCGGACCCTCGAAGAAAAGACGGCTCGTAACCAGACCAAGGCCCACGCTTGCCTTGAAATCGTCCATTCTTCCCGGGATGGAATGAACATCCATTACGGAAGAAATCCTTCCGCCGTACTCCGCCGGAACCGTACCCTTGTAAAGTTCCACTCCCTCTACCACATCCGGATTGAAAGAGGAGAAAATGCCGAAAAGATGGTTCGGATTGTAGATAGTATTTCCGTTGAACAGAATAAGGTTTTCGCCTGTGGAACCGCCTCTGACATTGATTCCTCCGGCGGCTTCACCCGAGCTCTGCACACCGGGAAGCATGTGTACCGCCTTGATTATATCGCCCTCACCGAACGCGGTGGGAATCTTGTTCACTATATTGATGGAAATCCTTTCACTGCCCATTCCGGTGGTACGGTGCTGAATCATGCTTTCAGATGAAATTAGAGCGCCTTCCAGCATGTTTATCTTGTCCGGCAGGGCAACGTCGAAAACACCGTCTCCCTTCACTTCCAGTTTATAAACCATCTCCTCCTTGCCTTCGAATGCAAAATGGACGGTATTCAATCCTTTTGAGAGTTCTATTGTATATCGGCCCCGGGAATCGCTGTATTCATACTGCTGCGCGTCCTCTTCAAATACCAGAACGCCACTCAGTATTTCTCCGCTTTCCATATCGGTTACGACACCGCTCACCCTCGCCCTGTTTCCGGGAGTGGCGTCGCTTCCTATAACATAGATTTTATTGCGGTATGTGGCCGACTGTGCCCCTCCTTCACCGAAGTTGTCGTCGGCCTCAATCTGCGGTTCGAAATAACCATCTGGAAGAGTTCCGGCCGAAGAAGGAAGCGCAACGGCGAAAAGCCTTCCGGAACTTTCCTTCACTGGATGCCATACCACCGACGAAATCAAATTTTCTCCTACAGTAGGTTTCTGGATTTCTTTCCTGGCTTTTCTTCGGCTTATCTTTTTAACTATCCCGTTTTCGAGCCTGTAATAAGTTTCAGTATACTCGAAATACAGAAATACATCCTCATTGTATTCCGGATCGAAGTATCCCAAAGGAGAGCCGTTACGGTTGGCCGTGCTTTTTCTAAGAACCTTCTGCACCTGACGGAACACCGCCTCATCACCGTCTTTCAGAATCTCAAAGAAACCTTCCGGGGCGCTCTCACAGCCGATATAATTCAGATTTACGAAGGTTTTTCCGGAATAACTCAGCCAGGCAACTTCGTCGCGGTATATCACAATCGGGCTCGATGCGGCATCCATTCTCACCTGGACATCCTGATTGTGGGCGTCGATATTCATAAGAACGTCGGTATAGACCCTTCCGTTGAAATAAATATCTCCCGTTTTGAATTCCTTTCCTTCCCAGAAATAAGTTCCGTTATAGGATACGAGTATCACATCCGGCAGCCTTCCTCTGTAGAGCATTGTCTGCTCCTGCGAAAAAGCCGGCTGTAAATATATTGTAATGAATAATAAAGCCGATATTATCCTTTTAAACATTCTGCAAAGTTATATAAAAAAAAGGACTTCACTAAGTGAAATCCTCTTTTTTAAAAACCTTGCACCGGCCTACTCGCTGAAACGGGCTTTAAGGTATTCCCTGTTGAGACGGGCAATATGGTCGATGGTGACGTGTTTCGGGCACTCCATCTCGCAGGCGCGGGTATTGGTGCAGTTGCCGAATCCGAGTTCATCCATCTTCGCAACCATGGCGCGTGCACGACGTGCAGCCTCAGGTTTACCCTGGGGAAGAAGAGCCAGAGAACTCACACGGGCGGCCACGAACAGCATTGCAGAGCCGTTCTTACATGTAGCCACACAGGCACCGCAGCCAACGCATGCGGCAGCATCCATAGACAGTTCAGCGTCGTCGTGAGGAATCAGCAGTGTATTGCCGTCCTGGGCGCTTCCGGTACGCACGGTAATGAAACCGCCGGCCTGGAGAATCTTGTCGAAAGCTCCGCGATCCACAACCAGATCCTTAATCACAGGGAAGGCTCCGCTGCGCCAGGGTTCAACGGTAATGGTTGCGCCGGGTTTGAAGTGACGCATGAAGAGCTGGCAGGTGGTCACCTGATCGTCCGGGCCATGTGCGCGACCGTCTATATACAGCGAACATGCACCGCAGATACCTTCGCGGCAGTCATGGTCGAAAGCAATGGGTTCAACACCCTTGCGGATAAGCTGATCGTTCAGAATATCAAGCATTTCGAGGAACGAAGCATCTTCCTCCACATCCGTAACGTGGTAGGTCTCGAAATGGCCTTTCGCTTTGGCGTTACGCTGACGCCATACTTTCACATTATATTCCATAATCGGGATTAGTCTTTATAGTTACGGGTTGCTATCTTGATGTTTTCATATTTGAGCGGTTCCTTGTGGAGTTCAGGCTCCTTGCCTTCACCCTTGTATTCCCAGGCGCCTACATACATGAAGTTCTCGTCGTCACGCTTGGTTTCACCCTCCTCGGTCTGCATCTCCTCACGGAAATGACCGCCGCAGGATTCTTTGCGGTGCAGGGCGTCACGAGCCATGAGTTCGCCGATATCGAAGAAATCCACCAGACGAAGGGCTTTTTCAAGTTCCTGGTTGAACTCGAAGTTGGTTCCGGGAACACGTACAGTCTTCCAGAATTCCTCGCGAAGCTTACCGATTTCCTCAATTCCCTTCTTCAGGCCTGCTTCGTTACGGGCCATACCTACATACTCCCACATAATGTGGCCGAGTTTCTTGTGAATGCTGTCCACAGTCTCGGTACCCTTCACTGCAAAAATCTTCTCAATCCTTTCACGCACAGCTTTTTCCGCTTCAACGAATTCAGGGGCGTTGATATCGGTCTTGGGCTCTGCAAACTTATGGGAAAGATAATCGCCGATGGTATATGGAAGAATGAAATAACCGTCCGCCAGACCCTGCATCAGGGCCGATGCACCAAGGCGGTTTCCGCCGTGGTCGGAGAAGTTGGCTTCACCTATCGCATAGAGGCCGGGAATGGTTGTCTGAAGGTCGTAGTCTACCCAGAGACCGCCCATGGTATAATGGATAGCGGGGTAAATCATCATAGGCTCCTCCCAGGGCGAAGAAGAAGTAATCTTCTCGTACATCTGGAAGAGGTTGCCGTAGCGTTCCTCAACTCTCTGGTGTCCCAGACGTTTGATTGCATCGGCAAAATCGAGGAATACGGCGAGTCCGGTTTCATTTACGCCGAAGCCGGCGTCGCAACGCTCCTTGGCCGCGCGGGAAGCCACATCACGGGGAACCAGATTACCGAAAGCCGGATAACGGCGCTCGAGATAGTAATCACGGTCCTCTTCAGGAATCTGTGAAGCCTTGATTTCGTGCTTGCGCAGTTTTTCCACATCTTCCATCTTCTTGGGAACCCAGATACGGCCGTCGTTACGAAGACTCTCACTCATAAGGGTGAGTTTGCACTGCTGGTCTCCGTGAACCGGAATACAGGTGGGATGAATCTGAGCGAAGCAGGGATTTGCAAAGAAAGCTCCCTTGCGGTATGCCTGCATGGCGGCGCTTCCGTTAGAATTCATTGCATTGGTGGAGAGGAAGTAGGTGTTTCCGTAACCACCGGTTGCAAGCACAACCGCATGTGCACCGAAGCGCTCTATTTCACCTGTAACGAGATTACGGGCAATAATACCCTTGGCCTCACCGTTGATTATAACCAGATCCAGCATCTCGTGACGGGGATAACTCTTCACGCTGCCGGCTGCAATTTCCTTGTTCAGGGAAGCATAGGCACCGAGAAGAAGCTGCTGACCGGTTTGTCCGCGGGCATAGAAAGTACGGCTCACCTGCACACCGCCGAAGGAACGGTTCGCGAGATATCCGCCATATTCACGTGCAAAGGGAACACCCTGTGCGACACACTGGTCGATGATGGCTGCACTCACCTCGGCGAGGCGGTAGACATTGGCCTCACGGGAACGGTAGTCACCACCCTTGATGGTGTCGTAGAACAGACGGTAAACTGAGTCGTTGTCGTTCTGATAGTTCTTCGCAGCATTGATACCGCCCTGGGCTGCAATTGAGTGAGCCCTTCGGGGAGAATCGCTGATGCAGAAAATCTTGACGTTGTATCCCATCTCGCCCAGAGAGGCAGCTGCGGATGCTCCGCCAAGACCTGTACCAACCACGATAACTTCCAGTTTCCTCTTGTTGTTGGGAGAAACAATACGGATTTCGGCTTTGCGCTTCGACCATTTTTCAGCAAGCGGCCCGTCCGGAATCTTGGAAATAAGTTTAGAATCGGCCATACGGTTTATAATAATAGATTTGTTTTCTAACCGCAAGTTTACTCAATTTTCAACATTTTTCAAAGGAATTAGTACTTTTCTATCCAGAAATAGTACATTTTATTCCTTTAAAAAAGTGAACTGGATTCGTCAGGGTTGTACTTGCGCTGGGAAAGGCACTCTTCCATCCCAAGATGCGAGTATGCAAGTTCAGTTGCCACGCGCCCTCTCTGGGTACGGATAATGAATCCCTCCTTAATAAGGAAAGGTTCATAAACCTCCTCGAGGGTTCCGGCATCCTCACTGATGGAAGTCGCAAGGGTTCCTATTCCCACAGGACCACCCTTGAAAGTGAGTATAAGGGTTTTGAGAATCTTGTTGTCTATGGAATCCAGACCGCGCTTGTCAATCTTCAGTTTGTTAAGCGCAAACCTGGTTATTTCGAGATCTATCTTTCCGTTTCCAAGCACCTGGGCGAAGTCCCTCACCCTCTTGAGAAGGGCATTAGCTATACGTGCGGTACCGCGGGAACGAAGCGCAATCTCATAGGCCGCATCATTGTCTATTTCAAGATTCAGGATACGGGCGCTGCGGATAACTATCTTCCGAAGATCTTCAGTGTCGTAATACTCCAGAGCGCAGTTAATGCCGAAGCGGTCGCGGAGAGGAGCTGTCAGGAGGCCGCTTCGCGTGGTGGCTCCGACAAGAGTGAACGGATTAAGGCTTATCCTCACGCTCCTTGCACCGGGCCCCTTGTCAATCATGATGTCAATCACATAGTCTTCCATTGCCGAATAGAGGTATTCCTCCACCTCGGCCGACAGCCTGTGAATCTCGTCTATGAAAAGTACGTCTCCGGTTTCCAGTGAAGTAAGAAGGCCTGCAAGGTCGCCGGGTTTGTCCAGCACCGGCCCCGACGTCACCTTCATATTCACGCCCATCTCATTTGCGATGATATGTGCAAGGGTTGTCTTTCCCAGACCGGGAGGGCCATGGAAAAGAACATGGTCGAGGGCCTCGCCGCGCAGCTTCGCCGCCTGTATATATATATTAAGGTTGGAAACAATTTCCTTCTGTCCGGTAAAATCATCCAGCTCGCGTGGCCTGATTATTCCGTCCAATTCATTATCTTTGCGGTCGGTAGTGCTGTGCGGATCAAAATCGCTCATTGGGCATCGGGTTCAATTCAGCTACAAATATAGTTCTTTTTATTTATTTATAAGATGTTTTTTATAAAGCTGTTGAAATGTTGATAAGTCTAATCAACTTATTAAATTTCAATTCTTTATAACAAAAATATATTGTTGAAAACAGGGTATTGTTGCTGTTGAAGTTTTGTTGATAATTAAAGCGTCCGTTTTTTAAACCTCCGCTCCTTCACTTATCAACAGGGTTATCAACAGGTTTTCAACAGAAAAAATAGTGCAGATGTTGATAAGTTCACTATCTACTTCTCTGCTGCAGAAAAAGATTCTATCTTCGGAGGAAACGTTCTGCGGCGGGCTATACCTGTCTGCCCGCTGGTTTGTGCTGTCACAATGTGCACGGGAAGTAATAAACCTTGTGGTACTCCCAACCCGCGAGGCAGCCGAATACTGCAGCGCCGACCTATATAACCTCAACGAAGGCGACTGTGTTTTCTATCTCCCCGAATCCGGAAAAAGTGTAGAAAGGAGTAATTACAAATCTTCTCTCGGAGTTCAGAGGACAGCGGCTATCGGTAAGATACTCGAGGGAGGAAAAGAGCGGCTTTTCATAGTTACTTATCCCCAGGCGCTTTCAGAACGGGTTCCCGGGCGAGAAAAACTCGAGGAAGCGCTGTTCACTATCCGGAAAGGAAACGAAATATCATATTCCTCCCTGCAGGAAATACTTGTAAAGGAAGGTTTTATAAAGGTCGATTTTGTATCGGCCCCGGGCGAATACGCAATCCGCGGAGCGGTGATAGATATATTCTCCTATTCTCAGGAAAAACCCTACCGCATTTCCTTCTTCGGCAACGAAGTGGAGAAGATAAACCTGTTCGACTGCAATACCCAACTCTCCGTAGCCGAAATGGCCCAGGCCGATATTTACCCCGACATCGCGGCCTCCGGAGATTCCGACGACGAAGGAACTAGCCTGTTGGACATGTTTCCGAAGAATACCCTCGTGTGGCTCGATTCTTCGGATATGTACCGCGATCAGGAATTCTACGGAGAACTGCTTCCTTTCCGCCGCGTGTATATGGAAATACCGCTGGAAAAGCAGGGAAAAGTGGATGAAGTGCGCTTCAATATATCTCCACAGCCGGTATTCAATAAGAATTTTGAACTGCTGATATCCGACATCAAGGGAAAAATCGAGGATAATTACAAAGTATACGTATTCGGAGAGAAGGAATCGCAGCTCGAAAGGCTCCGTTCCATAATGCTTCAGGATGCGGAGGCCGCAATTCCCGAATTCATAAAAGGAAAGAATATCCATTCCGGATTCATAGATGCCGACGACCGAATCTGCTGTTATACCGACCACGAAATCTTCGACCGTTTTCACCGTGTGCGCATGCGCCGAACGGTTGAAAAGAGCGAACAGCTAACCCTTAACGACCTCAGTTCTTTTAATATCGGCGACTATATAGTCCACATCGACCACGGTGTTGGAGTATTCGGCGGTCTGGTGAAGATGAGGGACGACAAAGGCCGGATCCACGAGGTTGTAAAGCTGATGTACAGCGGCGGAGACGTGGTTTTCGTTTCCGTCCATTCACTCCATAAAATATCCCGTTTCCGCTCAAGGGACGGGGAGGCCCCAAGGATAAACAAACTCGGCTCAAAAACCTGGATAAGCCTCAAGGCCGCGGCAAAATCGCGGGTCAAAGATATTGCAAAGGAGCTCATCCAGCTTTATGCCCGCCGGAAAGCCTCCAAAGGCTTCAGTTTTTCGGCTGATACCTATCTTCAGGAAGAGCTTGAATCTTCATTCATGTATGAAGACACCCCCGACCAGGAGCGGGCCACCAAAGCCGTCAAGGAGGATATGGAGGACAGCTGCCCCATGGACCGTCTCATCTGCGGCGACGTGGGATTCGGAAAAACGGAAGTGGCAATCCGCGCAGCCTTCAAGGCTGTGAGCGACTCCAAGCAGGTGGCCGTTCTGGTTCCCACCACAATACTTGCCCTGCAGCACTACGAGACCTTCCGTTCCAGGCTCCAGAATCTCCCTTGCAACGTTGAGTACGTAAGCCGTCTTCGCACCGCAAAACAGATTACCGACATCAAGAAACGCCTCAAGGAAGGGAAGATAGATATATTGATAGGTACGCACAAGATTCTCGGGGCTGGTTTTGAATTCAAGGATCTGGGGCTTCTAATCATAGATGAGGAACAGAAATTCGGAGTTAGTGCGAAGGAAAAACTCCGTCAACTCAAGACATCGGTAGACACCCTTACCCTTACGGCTACACCCATACCCCGTACCCTTCAGTTTTCACTTCTCGGCGCGCGCGACCTTTCAATAATTAATACCGCACCGCCGAACCGAATTCCCATTCAGACGGAAATAATCCTTTTCAACGAAGAGGAAATAAAGAGCATAATCAACTACGAACTCAACCGCGGCGGCCAGATTTTCTTCCTTCACAATAAAGTGGAGCAGCTGCCGGCAATCGAAGACATACTCCACCGCCTGGTGCCGGACATGAAAATATGTGTGGCGCACGGCCAGATGGAGGCCCGCGAACTCGAAGACCGCATGCTCAGTTTCATGAGAGGCGACTTCGACATGCTTCTTTGCACCACCATCATCGAAAACGGACTGGACATTCCGAATGCCAATACCATAATAATAAACGGAGCGCAGAACATAGGTCTGAGCGACCTTCACCAGCTACGCGGACGGGTAGGCCGTTCAAACCGCAAGGCTTTCTGCTACCTTGTGGTTCCTCCACTTGTATCGCTCACCGACGATGCCCGCCGCCGCTTGAAAGCCATCGAAGAATTCTCCGACCTCGGCAGCGGTTTCAATATTGCCATGCAGGATCTGGATATCCGCGGAGCGGGCAATCTTCTCGGGGCCGAGCAGAGCGGTTTCATAAGCGATATGGGTTACGAAACCTACCAGAAGATTCTTTCCGAGGCGATGGAAGAACTCGGAGTGGAAACCGGAGTAAGCCGCGACAGGGGAGGAGAGAATTTCGTGGAGGACTGCACGATAGAAACAGACCAGACAGCCCTTATTCCTGACGACTATATAGATGTTACGGCAGAGAAAATACGCATCTACAAACAGCTGGATTCCCTTTTCGACGACCGCGAGATAGACCGCCTCGCACGTCAGCTGGAAGACCGTTTCGGCCCTCTTCCCGAGGCTGTGAACAACCTCTTCCTTGTGGTCAAGATAAGGAATTTGGGAGCCCGCAGCGGCTTTGAAAAGATAATAATAAAGAACGGGATGCTCATCATGTTCTTTATTTCCAATCCCATGTCGGCCTTCTATAAATCCAAGCAGTTCGAGAAGATGCTGGACAAGGTGAACGGCAATCCCACCCTTTTCAAATTCAATCAGGACGGAGGTAAGCTCAGGACCGTGAGCAGGGGAGTGGATTCGCTTGCCAAAGCCCTCTCAATTTTGAAAATACTGCGTTAATTAGTATTTTTGCAGTCTATGTCCAATCTAATCGTAGAAATAGGAAACACCGCGGTAAAGGCCGCATGGTCGGATAGGATGACCCTCGGAAAAACCTTCCGCTATCAGGGAGAAAAGGTAATGGATTTCGTCTTTTCCCTGGTGAAGAAGGAAAAGCCGGAGGTTATGGTCATTTCTTCCGTCCTTGAAATTTCAAAGGCCGACGAGCAGCTCCTCTCCGGGGAGTGCCGCCACCTCGTGCTCCTGGACAAAGAACACACCCAGCCCCTTCGCTCCCACGGTCTTCCTCCCTACCTGTCCTACGACAGGGCGGCGTCCATTATAGCCGCCCGCTACCTTTTCCGCGGAAAAGCCTGTACGATAGTGGATTTCGGTACCACCCTCACCATAGATTTCACAGACGCATCCGGAGAATATCTCGGCGGTAACATATCGCTGGGGTTCCGCACCAGATTCAAGGCCCTGAGCCGGTATTCCCGTGCTCTCCCGCTGGTGGAAGCGCCCGAAAAGGCTGAGGAAACCGGGCAGAGCCTGGTGGGTTCGATAGAGGCCGGAGTGGTTTCAGGCATCAATTTTGAGATAGGGGGCTACCTGGATTTATATCCGGACAATATAGTTGTGTTTACGGGCGGCGATGCGAAATATTTTGCAAAACGGATGAAAAGTTCCATCTTTGTAATTTGTAACCTCGTTTTGATGGGGTTGGCATTGTTGGCCGACGAGTATGCTCATAAGGATGAAAAGTAGAGCTTTTATTGCAGCGCTTGTACTGCTGTTGGTATCGGTTCCGGGCTTGAAAGCCCAGACAGACGGCACCTACAGCGGTTTTTCTCCGTATTCCATCTACGGAGTGGGGCAGTTGCATAACCCCGGAACGGCATGGAACCGCGGAATGGGCGGTGTGGGAATAGCGGCGCGCACGAAACGCTTCGTGAACGTGATGAACCCCGACCTGCCGCGACTCCCTTTCGGTGCTTGCCGACTTCGGCCTGTCGGCCCGCTTCTCCTATTTTTCCGAGGGAGACGCTCACATGGTGAAGAACCTCATGAATATCAACGACTTTGTGCTGAGTTTTCCCATGTGGCGCCACAGCGCAATCTATGCGGGACTGAGCCCGATGAGCGACACCGGCTACTACATCAGCTACAACGAGAGCGACGGCTACACCGGTACCCGCAATTTCACCAGCATGGGAAACGGCGGCCTGTACAATATGTATGCAGGAACAGCCGTAACCCTCTGGGACCGTCTTTCGCTTGGCGTGGAATACAACTACATTTTCGGAAACGTCAACAAGTCGGCCGCAACCACCTTCGTGGACGACTCGTACCGCAACGTGAATGTGGGCGACTCCCTGCAGATCCACAGCCACAGCTTCAAGGCCGGCTTGCAGTATGAACAGCCTCTTCCCCGCCGCACCAGAATGACCTTCGGGGCAACCTACAAACTGTCCACCAGGGCATCCGGCGACGTAATCCACTACCGCGAACTCGGCAATTACGACCGCACCCGCAGCGTCTCCGACGTGGCTTCGAAGAACCTCCGCTTCGGCGACGAACTCGGCCTCGGACTCTCCATCCGCAGCGGCGAGCGCTGGATGGCCGAATTCGACTACACCCGCACCGACTGGACCCGCAGCAACATGGACAATATTTCCGGCTTCTCCAGCAGTGGAGAATCGGTTTTCGCAAGTTCGGTGGGTCAGTCGTTCAGGGCCGGATTCGAGTTCACCCCGAACCGCAACGACATCCGCTACTACTTCAAACGCTGCACCTACCGCGGCGGCGCATACTTCGAACAGTCCCACTACACGGTGAACGGCGCCCACGTTAATGCAATCGGCATTACGCTCGGAATGACGCTTCCCGTTTTCAGGGGCTACAACGGCCTGACGGTAGGCCTGGACATGGGCCGCAGGGGCTTCGGAACCAATCCCGTTACGGAGAATTATCTCGGCGTGAACCTGGGATTCAACATCTTCGACATCTGGTTCCTCAAGCATCGCTACGAGTAGTTTAGCACGGTTATTGATTGAAATGTAAATTAAAACTCTGATATTATGAAAAAACTGACACTCATCTTCTTTGCCGTAATGGCAATCTTTTCTGGTGAAAAGGCCTTCGCCCAAAGGGGAAAGTACGGAGCAGACAGTGCCGAGTGCATCAAGTATCTGTCCTACTATTCGGAGTACTACAAGCAGAAGAACTACGATTCAGCCCTTCCCAACTGGAGAAAGGCCTATGCCATCTGCCCTGCTACCGCATCGCAGAACATGTTCGTGCACGGTACCACGCTCATGACCAAGCTGTACAACAACACCACCGACGCCGCATGGCGCCGGGCCATTGTTGACACCATCCTCACCCTCCAGGACCAGCGCATGACCGCATATCCCAAAAAGAGAGTGGACATCCTGAACAACAAGGGTCAGTACATGATCAATTACCGTAACTCGGATGCAGCATACATCTATGCCAACCTCACCCCCATCATTTCCGAGCTTGGCAGCCTCACCAAGGGCAGCATCCTGGTGAACGCCCTGCAGGCATCCATCACCCTCTACCGTGAGGGCCAGCTTGCCGCAGACGACGTAATTTCCATGTACGATGTTGTGACCACCGCCATCAACGGCGCCGAGGCCCGCAACGATGCCGAAATCGAGGATAACAACCGCACCAAGCAGGCAATCGAGAGCATCTTTGCCGACTCCAAGGTTGCATCCTGCGACAACCTCATCGCCATCTTCGGTCCCCGCTTCGAGGCCGACCCGAACAACCTCGCCCTCGTGACCAACATCCTCAACCTGATGAACTCCGCCGACGACTGCGCCTCGAACGACCTGTATCTGCGCGCCGCCACCCAGATGCACCGCCTGGATCCTTCCTACCGCAGTGCATACGCCCTGTTCAAGCTGAACTCCGCACGTGGCAATGTGGCCGACGCCGCCCGTTACATCGAGGAAGCTATCGCCTATCCTGAGTCCGACGACGCCACCGACGCACAGTACAACTACGAGTTTGCAACCTTTGCATACCGCAACGGTCTGAGGGGTAAGGCCTACGAGGCCGCCCGCAGGGCAGTTGAACTGGACTTCGGCTATGCCGGAAAGGCCTACATCGTGCTCGGCAACCTCTGGGCATCCGCAAGCTGCGCCGACGCAGTGGACAAGTACGCCCGCTACTGGGCCGCTACCGACTGCTACCAGAAGGCCCGCAACGCCGACCCTTCCGTGGCCGACGAGGCATCCCAGCTGATTGGTTCCGTGAGCCGTTACTATCCTGAGGCCAGTGAGATCTTCATGTACGACCTCACCGCCGGCCAGGGCTACACCGTTTCCTGCGGCGGAATGTCGGCAAGCACCACCGTCCGCGTGAACAGGTAGTGATCAGGAGATTCATATCGACGACGATGGCAACCGCACTTGTGGCGGTTGCTTTCGTCGTTTCATCGTGCAAGGGAAACCTCTCGGAGGCCGACGTCCTCGACCTCTCGGTGATTCCCCTGCAGACGGTGGAGAACATGTTTTATGTCCAGAGCGAGAACGGGCAGCTCAAAATGAGGGTTGAAGCCCCCCTGATGGAAGTTTACAACCACGGCGACACGGTCTCCTACGAACTCTTCCCCAGGGGCCTTTCCGTTTATGCCTACTCCGACGACGGCTCGCTCGAAACCACCATCACTTCCCAGAAGGCCCGGCACGACAAGCTGGGGGCCGGCGGGGAGAAATGGTCGGCCTTCGGACATGTCATTATCCGCAACGTGGCCAAGCATGAGACCATGGAAACGGACACTCTCTACTGGGACCAGCAGGCCCACGAAATATGGACGGACTGCTACATAAAGATGTATTCTCCGTCCGGAATCATGCAGGGATACGGTATGCGCTCAGACGAAATGGCGCGCAATTCCATCCTTCTCTCTCCTTTCGACAACAGCTTTCTGATTGAAAAGGACACCACCGTGGTGATTATCGATTCAGTCAATTTTATCGGGCCGATGTTAAAAAAATAGTGATAAATCAAAAGAAAATCACTAACTTCGCAGCCCCTTATTGTTTAGAAAGAAAAAATTAAAAAATATATTACGAAATGGCAGCTCTTGAGACCATCAGAAAAAAGTTCGGCATTGGTGCTTCTATCATCATTGCCCTGGGTCTTTTACTCTTCCTTGTAAATCCGTCCGACATCATCCAGACCATTCAGGGTGCATCCTCGAAATATGATGTCGGCAAAATCAATGGAAAAAGGATTCCCTATACAGAATTTGAGCAGGAAGTACGCCGCTTCACCGAGATTCGTGAAATGATGACCGGCACCACCGCTTCCAGCGAGCAGGCACAGCTTCAGGTTCGTGAGTCTGCATGGCAGAACCTCGTAGACCAGTATCTGTTCATCCCCACCGCCCGCGCCGCCGGCGTGAATGTGGGCAACCAGGAAGTCGTGGACATTTTCCTCGGCAACACCTACTCTCCTTTCCTTGCTTCCACCGGCCTTTTCATGGACGAAAACGGCAACTACTCCCAGGAGCAGGTTCTCCGTTTCCTCGAAGAGGTTGAGGCCGACGCTTCCGGCCGTGGCGCACTGCTTCGCGACTATCTGCACAACACGGTACGTTCCGCGCAGTATTCCTCGAAGTACGCCGCCATGTTCAGCGCATCGTCCTTCCAGAACAATCTCCAGATCAACCGCGCAGTGGCCGAGAACAACACCACCGCAACGGTCGATTTCGTGATGGTTCCCCTCTCCTACTATCCCATGGATTCCAGCATAGTGGTGAGCAATTCTGAAATCAAGAACTACTACAACAACCACAAGAAATTCTTCAAGCAGGTGGCTACCCGCGACATCGAATACGCTGTGTTCGAGGTGGTTCCTTCGGATGTGGACATCGCCCGCGAGAACGAGGCGTTCCTCGCTCAGTACGACGATTTCGCAACCGCCACCAACATGCGCGCCTTCCTGCAGCGCAATTCGGACCGTCAGTGGACCGGCACCTGGTACAAGGCCGGCGAGCTTGCAAGCATCAACCGCGAGCTGGACGCCTTTGTCTCGGCCAACAACAGCGGTGTTTCCCCGGTATATCGTTCGGGATACACCTTCTATGCCGGCCGCATCATGGACCAGGCCAACATTCCTGATTCCGTGTATGTACGTCACATCATGGTCGCTCTCGGCAACGACGGCCGCGCCCTGGCAGACAGCCTTCTCTCCGTTGTTAACTCCCGCAACTTCACCGCTCTCGCAGAGCAGTTCTCGCTGGACCGCAACAACGCCGACGAGGGTGCCCTCGGCAATCTCGGCTGGATGACCCAGAACGCCATGATTCCCGGATTCGAAGAAGTTCTCACCGCTCGTCCCGGCAAGCCTTTCATGGTGAGCACTCAGTTCGGCAACCACATTGTTGAGGTTGTCCGCACCACCGCTCCCGTCGCAAAGAAGCAGGTTGCAATTTTCGAGAAGGAAGCAACCGCCAGCCAGGAGACATACAACAACTTCTACAACCAGGCCAACGTTCTCGCAACCCGTTCTGCTGGCAAGTATGCCAACTTCAGGGCTGCATGTGACTCCACCGGTCTGTATGCCCACCCCATGACCATCACCGAGGCTACCGCCAATTACGGCGCAATCGACCATGCCAAGGAGGTTACCCGCTGGGCATTCGACAACAAGCCTGGAAAGGCTTCCAACATTATCACTGTGGGCAACAACTACTTCTTCGTAGTTGCCGTCAAGGACGCCCACAAGGAAGGATTCACCCCTCTCGACGAAATGTCCGAGCGCATCAGCATGTTCCTCTATCGTGAGAAATATGCCGCCGCTCAGCAGGCTGTGGTGGCCGACCGCATTGCCGGTCTCAACACCATGCAGGAGATCGCAGAGGCTCTCGACGTCCCTGTGAGCACCGTCACCGACGTCACCTTCTCTACCATGAGCGCTCCCACCACCGAGCCCGCATTCGTGGGTGCAGTGGCCTCCGCTCAGGAAGGTGTCATCAGCGGCCCCGTCGCAGGTATGATGGGTGTCTATGTGTTCCAGGTAACAGGCCGCGACACCGGCTCCTATTACACTGAGGACGACGCCCGCTCAGCCCGCGCCAACATCGAGGCCAGCAACGCCCAGATCCTCACCCAGGTGATGATGGAAGGCAAGGTCGACGACAACCGTGCACGTTTCTATTAATAGAAGTAAACCCAAATGTCTCTAAAGTGTGGTATAGTAGGCTTGCCCAATGTCGGCAAGTCTACTATTTTTAATTGCATCAGCTCCGGCAAGGCCCAGAGCGCCAATTTCCCCTTCTGCACCATCGAACCCAACGTTGGTGCCACCAATGTTCCCGACAAGCGCCTCGACGTTCTCACGGAGATATGCCAGCCCAAGCGCACCATCCCTGCAACCGTGGAGATAGTGGACATCGCCGGTCTTGTGAAGGGCGCCTCTAAGGGTGAGGGCCTTGGCAACCAGTTCCTCGCCAACATCCGCGACACGGACGCCATCCTTCATGTGCTCCGCTGCTTCGACGACGGCAACATCGTCCATGTCGACGGTTCCGTGGATCCTGTCCGCGACAAGGAAGTCGTGGATATGGAACTCCAGATCAAGGACCTCGAGACGGTCGAGAACCGCATCAAGAAGGTGGAGAAGATGGCCACCACCGGCGGCGACAAAGAGGCCAAAAAGCTGCTTCAGCTGCTTCTGCGTTACCGTGAGGCCCTCCTCCGCGGGGAATCCTGCCGAACCGTTAAACTCGAGAATGCCGAGGAGCAGCAGATGGCCCACGACCTTTTCCTTCTCACCAACAAGCCGGTGATGTATATCTGCAATGTAGACGACGCTTCGGCCGCCAGCGGCAATGCCTACGTGGATGCTGTCCGCGCCGCCGTCGCGTCCGAGAATGCGGAGATTCTCGTAATCGCCGCCAAGACCGAGGCCGAGATTGCCGAAATCGAGGAGTATGAGGACCGCCAGATGTTCCTCGAGGAGATGGGTCTTGAGGAGTCCGGTGTGGTGCGTCTCATCCAGGGCGCCTATCGCCTTCTCGGGCTCCGCACTTTCTTCACCGCCGGTGCCGACGAATGCCGCGCCTGGACCATCGTCGCCGGGGACAAGGCTCCCCGTGCCGCCGGTGTCATCCATACCGACTTCGAACGCGGCTTCATCCGCGCCGAGGTCATCAAGTACGACGACTTCGTTCACTACCGCACCGAAGCGGCCGTCCGCGCCGCCGGCAAGATGGGAATTGAAGGGAAGGACTACGTTGTCCAGGACGGCGACATCATGCACTTCCTCTTCAACGTCTAACCCTCCCCACCCTACACCTTAACGCTCCGTCCGGAAAATCACCCCTTTCCCCGGACGGAGCTCTGATTTTCGGCCCGCCGTCCGGGAATTTGCCCTTTTCCCCGGACGGAGCTCTGATTTTCGACCCGCCGTCCGGGAATTTGCCCTTTTTTCCGGACGGAGCTCTGTTTTCCGGCCCGCCGTCCGGGAATTTGCCTTTTTTTCCGGACGGAGCTCTGATTTTCGACCCGCCGTCCGGGAATTTGCCCCTCTTTCCGGACGGAGCTCTGTTTTCCGGCCCGCCGTCCGGGAATTTGCCCTTTTTTCCGGACGGAGCTGGGCGCTTCGGGAGGGGAAGGGCGCTCCGCAGACAATAGGCGCCTGCAGGCGCCCGGCGGAGGGCGTGTCCGAGGGCTCGTCCCGAGGACATACTAGCCCGGGAGCCGCAGGGGGTATTTATGGGGGCAGCGCCCCCAGCAAACCGGGACGCCCACGTCGCGCGTCTTCCCCATCCCTTCGCCCCCAACATAGTGCGGCCGCCGCGAGGAGGCCCCTTTCGCGTTGGCCCCCGCAGCGGCGAGCCGAGCCGCCGAGCCTCGTTGTCGCGAGGCGGCGTAACGTTTTTCTGGCAATAGTGTGGAAATAACGATAAATTTTAGTCATAAAACAACACATATTGACCATTAGGCCTTTCCCATACTGCAATTTTTCCTCATTATTGCAGTATGATGAAGAACCTAATACCAAGCCCAGAGGCCTGTTTCATTGACTCCGGCCCAATGTACCACATTTACACCGAGCCGCCGGAGGGGGAAGTCCTTTTTGTCTCTGAAGAACAATTGTCCGAAGCGCTCCTGTTATTATGTATGGCAGCTTATGAAAGCGCAAGCACAATCCTCGCCTATGCTATAATGAGCAATCATATCCATGTCATGATAAGACAGGGAAATCCCGAGGAATTCTTCCAAATATATCGTGATGCTATATGTAAGCGCAGCCTCGGAAAGAAAGAGCACGCCACGTTCTCCATCTGGAGGGCTGGATATACAAAAATTGATTCTTTGAAAGGCTTCAGGAGCGAGCTGGCCTATATTGTAAGAAATCCGTATGTCGTAAGAAGAGACGTCAATCCTTTGTCCTTCTACTGGTGTTCCGGGTTCTTATATTTCAACTCAATGGTAGGAGCCTTGCCATCCTTTCCGGCGGAAAAACTCACATATGATAAGAAGCGACAACTTTTCAGGGCAAGAACACCGCGTATCCCCAAGGGGCTGACACTAATAAGTGACAAACTGGTTAATCCGGCAAGCTTTGTCGATATAACAACGGTTGAGACATTGTTTGAGGATGCGAGGAAATACGTCACGTCGATTTTCCGGAACGTGGAGGCGCAGGTCGAAACGGCAATATCTTCAAAAGCTCAGGTGTTGATTCCGGACGAAGAGCTCCTTCCTCTGATTTATGATTATTGTGACAAAACATTCAATGGAACAAGGGTGGCGGTATTGTCACAAACACAGAAAAAGGCCCTCGCCACCCACCTGAAATATAGGTTTCATTCTTCTAACAAGCAGATTTCGCGATTGGTGGGAATGAGGGAGGCGGAGGTGTTCTCCCTTTTCCCATTATCGTCTGAAACAGAATCGAAAGAATTGTCCCCAGCCGCAATCAGGTTATGAGAAAACGTCTTTATAGCATACTGTTGTTGGCTCTGATACAAGCCGTTCAAGGCTTTACTCAGAATGCTGAGGCACCAGAGCTGAGGATGATGTTTTGGAATCTGGAGAATTATTTCGACTACAGGAACGATTCTACGAGTACGTCGGATGCGGAGTTCTCGTCGAGGGGAGCCAGGCATTGGACAAAGAGAAGGTTCTACGCGAAGACAAATGCGGTGGCAAAGGCCATTCTTTGGGCGGCGGGCCAGAACGGTGGGCTTCCGGACGTCGTGGGTGTCGCAGAAGTGGAGAATGCCTTTGTGCTGAGGCGTCTTGTACAGGCCACGGCGCTTCACAAGACCGACTACCGGATTGTCCATTTCGACAGTCCGGACCCCCGCGGAATAGATGTGGCGTTGCTCTACAGAAGCTCGAGATTAAGACTGCTGGAGGCCCGTCCGTGCCACATTTATACCGAGCATGGCGTTCTTCCTGGCCGGGATATCCTGCTCTGCCGTTTCGCCACAGCCGAGGGGGAACAGGAGCTCACGGTTCTTGTGAACCACCACCCGTCGAAGTACGGGGGAGCGGCGGCCGAACCGCGGAGAGCGGCTGCCATCGGCCGGCTTGCACATCTTGCTGACTCGCTTTTGGAGGCCGGGCATGTGAGGCTGGTGGCCATGGGAGATATGAACGACACTCCGGACAATCCCCTTTACGGCCGGATTCCCCTCCGGAACCTCGCGCTTGAGCATCATCGGCACGGAGAAGGAACCATCAAGTTCGACGGGGCGTGGGAAATGATAGACATGTTCTTCGTTTCGGACTCCCTTCCGCAGGCCGATATGTCCACCCTCCGCGTGCCGTTCCTGCAGGCTCCGGACGCAACTCACGGGGGCACGAAACCCCTCAGGACCTACTCCGGCCCACGCTATCTCGGCGGCGTTTCCGACCACTGCCCCGTCTGGCTGTCGGTGAGGATGGGCTGACGTAAAAACGAAAAGGTGAAATATAAGGGAAAATTGCTATATTTGTAAATCAGGTCAAAGTAACGCATAAACACGAAACAATAACAGATATGAAAACCATGATTCAGGAAAAATTCAAGACCCTCTTTGGCGAGGAAGGCATGCTGTATGCCTCTGCCGGGCGTATCAACCTCATTGGCGAGCACACGGACTATAACGGCGGCTATGTGTTCCCCGGAGCAATTGACTGCGGCATCATCGCCGCCATCAAGCCAAACGGCGAGCAGAAGGTGAAAGTCTTCTCTCTCGACTATGACGAATACGTCGAGTTCGGCCTCAACGAAGAGGATAAGCCCGAGCAGCAGTGGGCGCGCTACATCTTCGGCGTCTGCCGTGAAACGGCAAAGCGCGGAGGCAAGGTGGAAGGCTTCAACGCCGTGTTTGCCGGCGACGTTCCCCTTGGCGCCGGACTGAGCTCCTCGGCCGCCCTGGAGAGCTGCTTCGCATTCGCCCTGAACGACATTTTCCAGAACGGAATCGACAAGTTCGAGCTGGCAAAGATAGGCCAGAGCACAGAGCACAACTACACCGGAGTGATGTGCGGCATCATGGACCAGTTCGCCTCGGTTTTCGGCAAGAAGGGCGCCCTCATCCGCCTCAACTGCAAAACCCTGGAATACAAGTATTTCCCCTTCGATCCCAAGGGCTATAAACTGGTTCTCATCGACTCCTGCGTAAAGCACGAGCTCGCTTCCAGCGCCTACAACAAGCGCCGCGCTTCCTGCGAGAAGGCCGCAGCCGAAATCAAGAAGAACCACCCCGAGGTGGACTTCCTCTCCGACGCCAAGAGAGTCTGGCTCGACGAAGTGCGTGACAAGATCTCCGAAGAGGATTTCCTCCGCGCGGAATACGTGATTGGCGAAGTCCAGCGGGTACTGGATGTCTGCGACGCCCTTGAAAGAGGCGACTACGAAACCGTGGGCGAAATGATGTACCAGACCCACTTCGGCCTGAGCCGCCTGTACGAAGTTTCCTGCGAAGAGCTCGACTTCCTGAACAAGCTTGCCCGCAAGCACGACGTCACCGGTTCCCGCGTCATGGGCGGCGGTTTCGGAGGCTGCACCATCAACCTGGTGAAGGACGAGCTTTGCGAAGCCTTCATCAAGGACGCCACCGAGCAGTTCACGGCCAGGTTCGGCCACGCCCCCAAGGTGTACAACGTGGTAATCAGTGATGGTGCGCGCCGTCTGTAGCCACTGCTCTCAGGAAAGCCCTGTAGAGACATATCAGAGTATTAACGTCGGCCTTGATCCGGAACTTCTACCCCGGGTCAAGGACGGCTCTTTATTTGTGTGGGAGTGCCCTTACTGCGGCGCCCACAACCTCCTCAAATACGAAACCATCTATCACGACCCGGCCGGAAAGCTCATGATTTGGGCATGTCCTTCATGGGAGACGCCCCCGTCCCAGATAGGGCCGATGCTGCAGCAGCTTGAAGGCTATACCCTCCGCCGCGTGGACGAGATGGGAGACCTAGTGGAAAAAGTGAATATCCACGCCGCGTCGCTGGACGACGTCACCATGGAAATGTGCAAGTGGGTCGTCCGCCGGGAAATGGCCGCCAAAGACGCTGCGATGGCCGATATCGCCCTCAAATTCCTCCGCACCCAGGGGGCCGACCAGGAGATTCTATTCGCCTTCGCGCACAACGGCCAGATGAACCAGGTGAGCATAGGCTTCAATGTATATGAGGACGCGTCTGCGATTCTCTCCCGCCATCCTGGTATAGCACCCGCGCCGGGCTTTGCCAGAGTGGATGCCTCCTGGCTCGAAACGCTGCTGTAGCGCAGCCCTTTTAGAAATCCATTGAGAAAATCAGGGAGAAAGACTGATGGCTGCCGGAGCCGGTGAAGGCTTCCCAGGCATCGGCCGGGATGCTTCCGCCAAGCCAGGACCACGAAACGCCCACCGAGCCGTCGAAGGGGAGCCACGCAAGATTCGCAATATGGGCCGAGAGATCCGTTCCTGCGCTCCACAGACGCCCGCCGTTGAATGTGCACAAATCGGCATGGGGAGTGAGCAGGAAGTTCTTGATATATACCACCGGCGAGAGGAAAGACAGATCTCCCACATAAATGGGGATGGCATAGTCTGCCGTAACGCGCAGCTGTGAAGGCGCCGCCTGGGCCAGATTGTAGGCCGCCCCGGAGCTGAATCCGCGAGGCAGGGCGCTCGCGAACAATTCCCCGAAGGAAAGGTCTCCGGCCTGGCGGAATTGCCTCGTATATAATGCCGTAAGCCTTAATCCCTGAGGCAGCACAAAGCCCGGAAGATAGCCGTAGAGGTAGCCATAAACGCTAGGGGGATAGGCATTGCCGAGCCCCGGCCTTAGCATTCCGCCCAGCTCGGCCCCGATTCCGAGCCTGGGGAAAATCCCGCTTGTGGCGGTGGGAAGCGAAGAGTAGGCCCTTAGCTGGAACGACAGGCTTTGCATAAGGTAATTGTTGCCATCTCCTTTTCCGGAAAGCCGGTAGAAGGCCGGCAAATCTTCAAAGAACAGGGGCGCGGTGTAGCGGAGCGGGTAGGCCCCGTAGAAGCTGTTCGACACGCCCCAGCTCACACGGGGGATGATACCCCTTATGAAACCGTGGCTGTTAAAGCGCAGCGGAAGATACATCGAAAGGCTTCCGCTCACAGACGGCGCGTCCCTCCTGTAGGAGGTGTTGGCCACCCGGACGCCCATAGGGCTTGTGAGTTCGCAGAACAGATACTGGTTCGCCTGCTCTCCGCCGGCGTCAAAACGCGCCTCAATCACCGGGTACAGGCCGGTATAGGTGAACTTGGTATGGACGGCGTTGTGCCATACCGTCCAGTCGCTCAGCTCGGGATAAACAGCATATCCAAGGCTGCCGGTGAGGGTGCCGAGGTCGTTCTGGAAGAGAAGCGTCGCGCCCGGGGCCGCAGCTGAGAAACTGAAATCCATTGACATGGACTCCAGCTCGTCGTAGTCGAAATACAGCGGCGCCCAGCTGTGCAGGCGCAGCATGTGCCCGAGTTTTCTGTACCTTCGGGGCTCGGAGAAACTAACCGGAAACGAATCCCTAAGAGGTCCCAGGGCCGCTTCCTGAGCCGTAATCACATCCTCCACCGGAGTCGGGCGAACGGCCGACCACACGGCCGGGCGCTCCACCATGTCGGCAAGGGGAGTGCTCATCATTGCAAGTCCGTCCGGCTGCTGCGACACATAGAACATCCTTTCCCCGGCCTCGCAGAACTCCGAGGCTCCATAAGGGGTGGCCGACAGCTGGACAAGGCGGCCGTCCTCCACATAATAGCGGTAGAGTTCGCACACACCCGTGCGGTCCGACTCCCACTCAATGAACCCTTCCCCGTCGCCCAGATTGATGATTTTCTGGACCGAGGGCATGAGCACACCTTCGTATGAACCATCCTCCAGAAGCCGATAGATGCCGTATCCGCCATGAGTAAGGGCGGATACGTAAATCTCTCCGTCGCACCATGCCGCCCCGCAGAGCTGCATCTCGAAGGGGGCGGGGTATGAGCCCACAATCTCGCCGGAAACAGCGTCAACCAGGCTAACTGCGCTACCGCCGCCGTATGGATATTCCACGCAGGCGAGAAGGCTCCCGTCGGCATTCGGATGCGGCAGATACAGGCGCCCTTCGGTGGTGAGAGTCCTGGCGCGGTGGCTTCCGTGTTCAAGATACATTATTCTGGATGTGTGTGCGAGTTCCCAGCGAACGTCGCCCACGGATTCACTCCAGTAAAGGCGGCCGCTTTCCGGCTCGGCAAACAGCCCGGAGGTGTGAACGGCAAAAGGACGGATAATCTCAAAACTGCCGTCCGGGTGGAGAGCCACAAGCTCGCGCGGGCGGTCGTAGCTTTCGCGAAGGGCGTAGACAAGGCTGTCGAGACAGGCAAGCCCATTGAATTCGCAGGCGAAGGAGCCTTTCTCCGACACTCTTTCCATTGGCATGAAAGGAGCGCGGAAGGCGGCGTCGGGCTGCCATACAAGCGAATCAAAACTGTGCAGGATATCCTGAAAAGCGTCGTTGAAACTCTTTCCGGAAGCGTCCCGCATCATTTTCTGCAGATTCCCCACATGGAAGGGGTGCCTGCGGGAATAATCCACATAGTCGGCCATGAAGGAAGGCTGGTTGTGGAAAACCCTCATACCTGCAACCGTTATGTAGCCGAGCGGGTAATGGTCCGGCGAAAACTTCTTGAAAGAGCCGTAGCGCCATTGATACCAGTTGCGGGTTTCGGCGCTGTCCACTGCCACCCGGAAGTAGTTCAGGAATTCTGCCGTTCGCGTGCGGGCACCGGAGGAAAGGGCCGTTTCCACGGCCACGGCGTCGCCCTCGCCGAGAGCCTGGCCGATGTACACTCCCCAGAAAGCTCCGGGCCACATTTCGCCTACGAGCCAGTTCAGCCAGCGCCACCCGTCCTGATAGGCCGGCTGGAACTGTGCCTGATGCCGGGGTTCGTGGGTTGTGAGCTGTTCGGCCCAGGGGGAAGGGTCGGCGCCATAGGGATCCTGCACGGTGAATATGTCCATCCTGCTCGGGGCCCAGAACATGGAACCGTTGGGGTAGCCGTAATGAGTGTGAAGCACCACAGGGGTTTTCCCCCACTGCGAAGCGCCGTTTTCTACGCCCAGGCTCCGCCCTACCGCCGGACGGAACTGCTCCAGAAGCGTGCCGTAAAGAACGGCAAGGGAATCGGCCCCTTCAGGATAGATAATCTTATAGTAAGGTGTCTCCACGCTGTACCAGCGAAGATTCCCGGGGTCTGAGCCCTGGGAATAGAACTGAGCATCTGCGCAGAGGGGGGCCAGCAGCACGGCAAGTGAGAGCAGAATCCTTTTCATTGAATGCAAAACTAACAATCTGTTTCCAGATATAGAAATTTTTTTTGTTAATTTTGCAGTATGCGCAGGATATGCCCGGTCATAGTTTTGCTTTGTCTTCTGTGCGGCTGTAAGGGCCGGCAGGGAAGCGCGTCGCCTGCCCCTTCGTACCGCCCGTTTCCCAGAGCCATGGTGAACGCCTCCGGCCAGGATGCCGTGGAGCACATGATGCTCCACTACTGGGACTCATTCACAGACACCACCGTCCTTTACGCCAGCGATTCACTTGCCATAAACGGAGTTCGCAACGACGACGCCGAGGCGGCCCTTGGCGCATTTGCAACCTTCGTCCAGCAGATTCCGCACGAGGTGGCCCTCCAGGCCATGGAGAACTTCTATTCGCGCATAGACGCATTTCAGAGAGTGTTTCCCCATGCCAATATGTTCGAAAAAATGGTGGCATTCACAAGCCGCTATTTCTACGACCCCAACTCCCCCGTCCGCGACGAATCCCTCTACCTTCCCTTCGTGAGCCGTCTCGCCGGGAGCGACCTCGTGGACCCCGGCCTTCACATGGCCTACGAATGGGACGCCCGCATGTGTTCTCTTAACCTTCCCGGCACACCGGCCGCCGATTTTCCTTTTACCGACACGGCCGGCCGCATCCGCACGCTCTATTCCATAAAGGCCGACTACACCCTTCTCATCTTCGGCAATCCGGACTGCACCGCCTGCCGGGAGCTGATGGAGGTAATGGAATCCATTCCGGAGATATCGGCCCTCATAGAGAGCGGGCGGCTCAAGGTGGTTGATATTTATATCGACGGCGAAGTGGACCTCTGGAAGGAGCACATTCCGGAGTCCCCGGCCACCTGGCTCAACGGTTACGACCACACCATGACCATCCGCGACAACCTCGTCTACGACGTCCGGGCCCTGCCCTCGCTGTACCTTCTGGACGCCCGCAAAACCGTCCTTCGAAAGGACGCCCCCGAGGACCGTATCCTGAACGACCTGGTTCAGATTTGATTCTTTAGAGCCGCTTGTTGGAAGAATAAAAAAGTCCCCTGGAGGAACCCAGAGGACTTTTTTGTTTAGTCGAACGCCCAGATAATAGCTTCTTCCAGGACCTCTCCCGGCCGCAGGACGGTTGAGGGGAAAGCCGGATTGTTGGGGGAGTCGGGGCAGTGCTGGCATTCGATGGCCACGGCGTCGTAGTCGGTGTAGGTGTGGCCGTTCTTTCCGGCCGGGCAGCCCTTGAGCCAGTTTCCGGTGTAAATCTGTACGGCAGGCTGGGTGGTGAGCACCTCCAGATGGCGCCCGCTCTTGGGGCCCCAGAGCTCGGCCGCGGGGGTGAGCTGCCCGGGCATCGCCCCGTCGATGAGGTAGCAGTTGTCGTAGCCTTTGCCGTATTTGAGGGCGGGGAAGTCGGCCTTGATATCCTGGCCGATGGGCTTCGCCTCCACGAAATCCATGGGAGTGCCGGCCACGTCTTCGCTCTCGCCGAGAGGTATGAGGGTGGGGTCGGTGGGAAGCCACTGCGACGCGTTCAGCTCCAGCTTATGCTCAAGCACTGAGCCGCTGCCTTCGCCGTCAAGATTGAAGTAGACATGGTTCGTGAGGTTTACTACGGTGGGGGCGTCGGTCTGGGCCGTGAGGACCAGTTTCAGGGCGTTGTCTTCACCCCAGATATAGTGCGCCACGGTTTTCAGATTGCCGGGGAAGCCGGCTTCGCCGTCGGCCGAAAAATACATGAATTCCACCGCGTCGCCCTCGATGCGGCTGTCCCAGACCTGATTCTGGAAGCCCTTGGGGCCGCCGTGAAGGTGGTTGGGACCGTTGTTAACCGGGAGGGTGTATTCCACCCCGTCGAGCGTGAACTTGCCCTTGGCGATACGGTTTGCATATCGGCCCGGAATCTTGCCGGAGCAGGGGCCGTCGGCAAAATAATCCAGTGCATTGGGGTAGCCTATCACAACGTCGTCCAGCCGGCCCTCTTTGTCCGGCACCACAATGCTCACGATGGCGGCGCCCACGCTGCACAGTTTCACATACGCGCCCTTGGCGTTTTCCATCTTGTACAGGAATATTTCCTTTCCGTCCGGGGATGTTCCCCACAGTTCTTTGGTGATTTTCATATCGGTGAGTGTTGGTTATCAGTATTGGCGAATCCGCCACAAATATAGCAAAAAATCGCTATATTTGTAAGCTATGAAAAAAGTGCTGGTTATAGCATATTACTGGCCCCCGACGGGCGGAAGCGGAGTACAGAGATGGGTGAAATTCGTCAAGTATCTTCCCGAGCACGGTTGGGAGGCCGTTGTCTATACTCCGGAGAATCCGGAGCGCCTTGCTGTGGACCACAGCCTTGAGGCAGAATTGCCGGAGGGGCTGGAAGTGCTTCGCAGGCCTATCCTTGAGCCCTACAACCTGTACCGCCGCCTCATGGGAAAGAAAGCCAGCACGCAGGTTACAGAAATCTCCAGCGGACGGAAAACTTTCAAACAGCGCCTTTCGCTGTGGGTGAGGGCCAACCTCTTCGTGCCGGACCCGCGAGTGACCTGGGTGAAGCCCAGCGTGCGTTTCCTTAAGAAATACCTGAAGGAGCACCCCGTGGACGTGATTGTTACCACAGGCCCTCCGCAGAGCATGCATCTGATTGGGCAGAAACTGCACAAAGCCACTGGAATTCCCTGGGTGAGCGACTTCCGCGACCCCTGGACGAAGATGTATTACCTCAAGCACCTTCCCATTTCCAAGCGTAATTGGCGCCGCTTGCACAGCCTCGAAAAAGCCGTTTTGGACAACTCTACCCGTGTTCTGGCGGTTACGCCCCTCGTGCAGGAGGACTTCCAGAGCATGACCTCCACCCCGGTGGATTGCATCACGAACGGTTACGACGAGCCCGACTTCGAAGGGCCCGCTCCCGAGGCCGACGGCTTTTTCAACGTCACCCATACCGGCCTTTTCGCTGCCGACGGCAACCCCTTCACCCTCTGGAAAGTGCTGGGTTCCATGGCTTCGAAAGACGCCGAATTCCGGAAAAAACTCAGGCTCCGCCTTGCAGGAAAAGTGGACAGGGAGATCTATGACGCCATTCAGGCCGAGGGGCTGGGCGCAAACGTCGTTAGCCTCGGATACTGCTCCCATACGGACGCCGTGGCGGAGCAGCGTAAGGCCACCGTCCTCATTCTCCCCCTTCGAAACGACCCCGAATACCGCCCCATCCTTCCCGGAAAACTGTTCGAATATCTGGCCTCCCGTAGGCCGATGCTCGGAATCGGCCAGAAGGACGGCGCCATGGCCCGCGTGGTGGAGGAATGTTATGCCGGAATAACGGCTGGCTGGGACGATGCAGAGCTCATGCGCCTCTTCATGGAAAAAGCCTGGGAAGCCTTCAAGGCGGGCGGCGTGCCCTGTACCGACGGCCCCGTGGAGCGCTTCAGCCGCCGCAACCTCACCGCCGCAATGGCGGAATTACTCGAAAAAGTGAGCGAAAAATGAATAAGGAACTGTTGAAGAAGATTGGAATCGGAGCAGGAATAATCCTGTTTTTCCTTGGCCTCAGCTACGGATTTGTGCCACAGGTGCTGGATGGAAAGATTGTGAACCAGAGCGACATCTCCGGTTATGTGGGCATGTCGCACGAAATGACGGTATGGAACGATTCCCATCCCGACGACCCCACCTACTGGACAGGCTCCATGTTCGGCGGAATGCCCACCACCGCCATTTCCACCCGTAACGGCGGCGACTGGACACAGCCCCTCTACGACCTTCTTCTCACCGGCAAGCGCCCGGCGACCTACCTTTTCATAGCCCTTCTGGGTGCATTTCTGCTCATGCTCTCCCTTGGAGTGAGCTGGCCCCTCGCAATTGGCGGCGCAATTGCCATAGCATTCTGCAGCTACAATTTCCAGATTATCCAGGTGGGCCACAACACCAAGATGCAGGCAATAGCCTTCATGCCCTGGGCCCTGGCTGCGCTGGTCTACACCTACAGGACCGAAAAATGGCCCCGTGTCCTTCTGGGAGCGGCCCTCTTCGGGCTTGCCGTGAGCCTTCAGGTGAAGGCCAACCACCAGCAGATTACCTATTATCTGGCAATAATGATTCTGCTCTATGCCCTCGTGGAGCTAATCGATACGCTGGTCCGGCACAAGGAGCGTTTCCGCATGTTCGCCCTCTCGAGCGCCCTGCTTCTGGTGCTTGGCGGCGCCGGAATAGCCACCAACGTGAACAAGCTCCTGCCTCTGGCGAAATACACGCCCCACACCATGAGGGGTGGCAGTGAGCTTTCCGGCGGCAACCAGGGTTCGTCCTCAGGCGGGCTCGACATAGCCTATGCCACCGCATGGAGCTACGGCTGGGAGGAGCTCCCCAACCTCATGATTCCTAATTTCAACGGCGGCGCATCGGCCCAGGCGGTGAATCCGGACAAGTCCGAGACCGTCCGTGTGCTTCGCTCCGCCGGTCAGAGAAACGTGCGCGATGTGGCGAAAGCCCTTCCGATGTACTGGGGCCCGCAGCCCTTCACCGCCGGCCCGATGTACATGGGCGCAATCACGGTCTTCCTCTTTGTGCTGGGACTCTGCCTCTATCCGAAACGGGAGAAATGGTGGCTGCTCGCCGTAACCGTGCTTGCCGTGCTGATGGCTGTTGGCAACAACTTCCTCTGGTTCACGAAACTCTGCTTCAACATCCTCCCGCTCTACAACAAGTTCCGCACGGTTTCCATGGCCCTCGTGATTCTCCAGCTGAGTTTGCCGGTGCTGGGCTTCCTTGCCCTCGACCGCATTGTGAAGGGCGGAGTGGAGAAGAAAAAGCTCCATCGCGGCATTATGATCGCCGGCTGCGTCACCGGCTGCGTGTGCATGCTGTTCTGGCTCTTCCCTTCGCTGGCGGGCGACTTTTCGTCGGCCTCCGACGCGGGTATGCAGGATGTGCTGGTCCGCGCCCTCAGGGCCGACAGGCGTGCCCTCCTCAAGGCCGATGCCTTCGTTTCCTTCCTCCTTATCCTCGCCACGGCGGGATTGCTGCGCTGGGCCATGAGCCCGAAGGGCCAGACCGAACACGCCAAAGCCTTCGCCGGCTTCGGCCGAATGCAGATTGCGGGAGTGTGCATAAGCCTCCTGGTGCTTGTGAACATGTTCACCGTGGGCAAGCGTTATCTGAACTCGAGCCATTTCACCACGCCGCGGGATTTCAACCGGCCCTTCGCCCTGAGGCCCGTCGATGAGGAGATTCTTCAGGACCAGGACCCCTCGTACCGCGTCCTTGACCTCACGGTAGACGTTTTCAATTCCTCGGTGCCGTCCTACCATCACAAGAGCATCGGCGGCTATTCCCCGGCAAAGCTCCAGCGTTACCAGGACCTCATCACCCGTTCGCTCAGCGGTGAAATCAACGGCATTTACAATGCCCTGGGCACGGCCCAGACAATAGGCGACGTTTCCGCCTATATGGCCGCCTCCACACCCATGCTGAACGCACTGAACACCCGCTACCTCATCCTGGATGCCGATTTCCCGCCGGTCGAGAACCCTGCAGCCCTCGGCAACGCCTGGTTCGTGGAAAGCGTCGTCCCGGCGGCAACGCCCGACGAGGAACTTGCCTTCACCTGCAATGCATCCCTTGCGTCCCAGGCGGTTATCGGCGCCGACATGACTCTTCCCGGCGAGGCCGGAGAAGCCTCTCCGGCAGACACCATCGTCCTCACCTCCTATGCCCCGAACGAGTTGCATTACTCCTACAGCGCATCGGCCCCCCGCCTTGCCGTTTTCAGCGAAATCTACTATCCCGGCTGGAAGGCCACAGTGGACGGCGAGCCCCTGGAAGTGCTCCGTGCCGACTGGACCCTTCGCGCAGCCCTTCTGCCCGAAGGGGAACACGAAGTGGTGATGCGTTTCGAGCCCGACAGCTACCGTGTGGGCGCAGCCGTCTCCCGCGCCAGCTCCGTCCTGCTTATCCTGATGTTGCTGCTGTCGGCGGGACTCCTTCTCAAGAAAAAAGAACAATAGCATGGCAAAGAAAAACGAGGATACTCCGCTTATCAAGCAGTTTTTCGAGGTCAAGGCACAACACCCCGAAGCCATTCTGCTTTACCGTGTGGGCGATTTCTATGAAACCTACTCGGACGACGCCGTGATTGCCTCCCGTGTCCTGGGCCTTGTGCAGACCAAGAAATCCAACGGCGACAAGGGCTATGTCGCAATGGCCGGTTTCCCGCACCATGCCATAGAGAACTACATTCCCCGCCTCATCAGGGCCGGCTACAAGGTGGCCATCTGCGACCAGCTTGAGGACCCCCGCTTTGCAAAGAAACTGGTCAAGCGCGGAGTTACCGAAATCGTCACCCCGGGCATCTCCTTTGGCGAAAACACTCTGGAGGTGAAGGAAAACAACTACCTCTGCGGCCTCACCGTGGAAAAGGACAGCTGCGGCGCGGCGTTCCTGGACGTGAGCACCGGCAGTTTCCAGCTCACCGAAGGCAGCCTGGACTATATCGCCACCCTTCTGGGCTCTCTCAAGCCCCGCGAACTGGTGGTCCAGAGAGGCTTCGAAAAAGGCCTCAAAGAGCGCTTCGGCGACTTCTATACCACCTCGCTCGACGAGTGGGCCTTCGTGTGGGATTCAGCGGTGGAAAGGCTGAAGCGTCAGCTTGGGGTGAACAGCCTCAAAGGCTTTGCCGTAGACGGCTGCCCGCTTGGCGTGTGCAGCGCCGGCGCCCTTCTGGTATATCTGGAACAAACTCAGCACCAGGGGCTTAAGAATATCTGTTCGATAAGCCGCATCGACTCCGGTAAATACCTCTGGATGGACCGCTTCACCCTTCGCAACCTGGAGGTTTTCCAAAGCGCCGCCGGGGCCGACGGAGTCTCGCTCGTGCAGACCATCGACCGCTGCTCCTCCCCCATGGGCGCCCGTTTGTTGCGCAACTGGCTGGCGATGCCCATTCTGGACCTCAAGGAGCTCGAACGCCGCTACGACTGCGTGGACTTCCTCCTCTCGAATGCCGACATCCGTGCCGACGTCCATCCAGGATAACCTTTCCCGCATGGGCGACGTTGAGCGCATTCTCGGCCGTATTGCCAACGGTAAGGCCTTCCCCCGCGAGATAATGCAGCTGAGCCGCGCCCTGAAGCTCATTCCGCCGGTGAAAGACGCCCTTTATCATCAGGGTTGCGACGCCATGGACGGCCTGCTTGGCGGGCTTAAGGATGGGGGTGCCCTTCTGAACGAAATCGTGCGTGTAATGGATCCCGACCCCGCCGCCGCCCTCGGTAAGGGCCCCGTAATTGCAGAAGGGGTGGATGAGGAACTGGACGAGCTCCGCGCAATGTCGGCCGGCGGAAAGGACTTTCTCCTCAAGATGCAGCAGAGGGAAGCCGAGCGCACCGGCATATCCTCCCTCAAAATATCCTACAACAACGTTTTCGGCTACTACATAGAGGTTCGCAACGCATATAAGGACCAGGTTCCTCCGGAATGGATTCGCAAGCAGACTCTGGTGAACGCCGAGCGCTACATCACCGAGGAGCTCAAGGAGTACGAGGAGAAGATTCTCACGGCCGAAGACCGCATCTACGCCATTGAAACCAGGATTTTCGGAGCCCTCATTGCCCGAATCCAGAAAGATATCCCGGTGGTTCAGGCCAACTGCCGCATCCTCGCAAAGCTGGATGTCCTTGCCGGCTTCGCCCAGCAGGCCGACGAGCGCCACTACTGCCGCCCCGTAATGGACAAAGGGCGGGCCCTGGACATAAAGGACGGCCGTCATCCGGTAATTGAAACCCTCATGCCTCCGGGCGAGGAATACGTTCCCAACGACATCCACCTGGACACAGACTCTCAGCAGATAATCATTCTCACAGGCCCCAACATGGCCGGTAAGAGCGCCCTTCTGAGGCAGACTGCCCTTATCGTGCTCATGGCGCAGACCGGCTCCTTCGTGCCGGCGAGGGAAGCCACCATCGGCTGGTGCGACAAGCTTTTCACCCGCGTTGGCGCCACCGACAACATTTCCCGCGGTGAATCCACCTTCATGGTGGAGATGCTCGAGACGGCGATGATTCTGCACAACCTCAGTTCCCGTTCGCTGGTGCTGCTGGATGAAATCGGCCGCGGAACATCCACTTACGACGGCATGTCCATAGCCCGCGGAATAGTGGAGTTCATTCACGAAGGCGGCAAGGGCGCAAAAACCCTCTTTGCCACGCATTATCACGAACTCAACGACCTCGAAGGCCTTTTCCCCCGCGTGAAGAACTTCCACGTAACCGTTAAGGAAAGCGGCCGCGACGTCATTTTCCTCAGAAAGATAGCCCCCGGCGGCTCGGCACACAGCTTCGGCATACACGTCGCGCGCATGGCCGGAATGCCGCAGGAGGTGCTCCAGAGCGCCGAGCGCACCCTCAAAGCCCTGGAGAACAGCCAGGCCCTCGAAAGGGCCGGGGCCCTTACCCCCGTCACTCCCCACAGTGTCAAGGAAGGCCATGTCCAGAAGGACGGCAGCCTCCAGCTCTCCCTCTTCCAGCTCGAAGATCCCCTCCTGGAAAGCCTCAGGGACCGCCTTAAAGACGTTGATATAAATAACCTCACACCCCTCGGCGCCTTCGACCTGCTGAGGAGCATGAAAGAAGAATTAGGACTATGAAATACCGCAATCTCCTGCCGGAGGAAATAACCCTCCTCGAACACAATGGCAACCGGGCCGACAACTGGGCCGACGTCCAGATAGAGGCCTCTGCCCCTGCCTCGTCGCTTTCCCGCATTGAAAACTGCCGCTTCTCCGGCACCGTCCGTTTCGGCGCCTTCGAAAAGGACTTCGAAAAGCCCGGCGGTGTGTGCAAGCACTCCGGCCTTCGCAACGCCACCCTTCATAATGTTACCGTGGGACGCGACTCCATGGTGGAGAATGTCTCCAACTACATCGCCAACTACGAAATCGGAAGCGGCACCTACATTGAAAACGTAGACCTCGTATTTACCGACGGCCCCTGCCGTTTCGGTAATGGCGTGGAGGTGTCCGTCCTCAATGAGACCGGCGGCCGCGAGGTGAAGATTTTCAACCGCCTCGGCGCCCAGACGGCCTATGTGATGGCAATGTACCGTCACCGTCCCGCCCTAATCGAAAAGCTCAACGCCCTTGTTGAGGAATATGCCGCTTCGCAGGAAAGCAGCACGGGCCGCATCGGCGACAACGTGCACATCCGCAACACCCGCTACATCAACGGCGTCTACATCGGCGACAATGCCACAATCAGCGGCGTGAACCGTCTTCGCAACGGCAGCATCCTCAGCAACGCCGTGGCGCCGGTTTGCATCGGCCACGGAGTTATCGCCGACGATTTCATAATCTGCAGCGGCTCCTCGGTCGAGGACAACACCACCATAACGCGCTGCTTCGTGGGGCAGGCCTGCAAACTCGGCCATGGCTACAGCGCGTCCGACTCGCTCTTCTTCTCGAACTGCCAGGGCGAGAACGGCGAGGCCTGTGCAATCTTCGCCGGCCCCTTCACCGTAACCCACCACAAGAGCACCCTGCTCATAGCCGGTATGTTCTCGTTCATGAACGCCGGCTCCGGTTCCAACCAGAGCAATCACATGTATAAGCTGGGCCCCATCCACCAGGGCGTGATGGAACGCGGTTCCAAGACGGCCTCCGACTCCTATATCCTCTGGCCTTCACGCGTGGGTGCCTTCTCGCTGGTGATGGGCCGCCACGTCACCCATTCCGACACCACCTATCTCCCGTTCTCTTATCTCATCGAGCAGCAGAACACCACCTACCTGGTGCCGGGTGTGAACCTGCGCAGCGTGGGAACCATCCGCGACGCCCAGAAGTGGCCCAAGCGTGACGCCCGCCGCGACCCCGACCGCCGGGACTGCATCAACTTCAACCTCCTGAGCCCCTTCACCATCCAGAAAATGCTCAAAGGTATAAAGCTGCTTCAGAACCTGCAGTATTCTTCCGGAGAACTGTCCGACGTCTACTCCTACCACAGCACCAAGATTCGCAATTCGTCGCTCCGGAACGGTCTCCGCTACTACCGCACCGCTATCACAAAGTTCCTGGGGAATTCCATTATCAAACGCCTGGAAAACCTTCCCGCAGGCGCCTCCGACGAGGATATACGTGCGGCTCTTCTCCCCACGTCTCCGGAAGGCAAGGGCCTCTGGGTAGACCTCAGCGGCCTAATTGCGCCCAAGGCTGCGGTAGACGCACTTTTGGATAAGGTGGCCGAAGGAAAGCTGGACCTCAAGGGCCTGGACGAAGGCTTCCATTCCCTCCACGCCAATTACTACGACAACGAATGGACCTGGGCCTACGGCCTCTATGCCGACTTCTTCGGCACTCCGCTCGAATCCATCGGCCGGAAAGACGTCGCCCGCATAGTGAACCTCTGGAAAGAAGCTGTGATAGGCCTCGACCGCGAGCTTTACGACGACGCCCGCAAGGAATTCAACCTTGCCTCCATGACCGGTTTCGGGGCCGACGGCACCAAGGCCGACAAGGAGACCGACTTCTCCGAAGTCCGCGGCGATTTCGAGTCCAACGCCTTCGTCACCGCCGTCCTCGAGCACATCCGCAACAAGGAAGCCCTCGGCAACGACCTCCTTTCCCGCTTGGGTGAATAATCGCTATCTTTCGATGTTATAATCAGTTGCCGTAATGAATGCCCGTACCCATACCATTGTTTTCCGCAGCCTGGTTTCTTTGCTGCTGTCCGTCGTGTGCGTGCTTTCGTATGCGCAAAGCTACAGCATCCAGTACAGCCACGGCGCATCCGGCGACCGGACATGGCGAAGCGCCCATATTCCTATAACACCGCAGAGAGGTGTCCCGCCCACGGTCGATACACTCCTTCTGCGAGACTGGTGGTTCCCTCTGGTCGACGACAGCGATACACGATACAGTTACACTGCTTACAATGACTTGACGGAGAGTTCGCTCTTTGTCCGTTCATTCGCCGAGAAGGAAGCGTATCTCCGATTGATGATGGAAGATGTCGTTTCGCTCAAACCGATTCCTCCGGGCCGTACATCTTTGGATTTGAGCGCCTATGATGTCGGCGAGATTGAACTCGCTTATGGCCTCTCGCCAAGCGGAGCGAGGACCTACAGCATCCCGATTCTGACTGCCCCGGATATTCGTTACGCACCCTCTGTCTTTCTTGTGTACAACAGTCAGGGTGGTCACGGTTACGGTGGTTATGGCTGGGACCTTGGGGGAATATCGGAGATCCGTCTTGTGTCCAAGACGCCATATTACGACGACACCATCGTGGGTGCATCAGCCCTTGATACTGCGGCGGTATTCACGCTGGACGGTGTGCGGCTTGTGCGTAACGACGACCCTTCGACGTCGGCCGATTATAAGCTTGTGACGTCGAGCGGCAGAGTCCTGGCTTCACCTCATACCAATTCACAGGGTTACGTGATGTGGTTTGACGTCCTATATCCTGACGGTACTGTGGCGAAGTACGGGACTGGTGAGAATGTGTCATACCAAATGCCGTCATATCCCATAGTTCGAAGCACCAACCTTGACGGAGACAGGATTGAGTATACGTACACCGTAGACAGCGTTGACGGCAACCACACGCTGACCGGCATCAGTTATGGATTCAACACACAGGGGGTGGCGAGCGGAGTGTTGACATTCACAAGCAGCCAGCAAAGCGCCTACAGTTACTATGCAGGGAAAAAGGTACTTCGTTCGCCCCGTCTGACACAGATTGCTTCTTCCAGCGGCGGAGTTACCCTGTACACATACGGGTTTACCTATGAGTCCGTTTTCGGAGCATCCCTGTTAACCGGAGTGTCGCTTACGAACTCTGCGGGGCACCAGCTGCCACCTCTCGCCTTCACTTATGGTCATACGATTAGTCCTCACACCGGACCGGATTCCCTTAAGGTGGGACACAGCGTAGAACTCGACAACACCTTCTACCAGTTGAGTAACATGATGCTTCTGCGCCGCGGGAAGTTCGTTGATGGTAACTACAACGACGGGTTGTTGTCGTATATCAACTACCCGGTGTACAGTCAGGTATCCTCGTATGTCTTCGAATGCGGATATCCGGTACCAAACCCCGTGATGTACCTCCCCAGTATATCTGAAGTGAACAGTGTCGAGTTGTATCCCATCACAGGCAGCGGCTTTCAGACCCTGGAGGCCGTTGATGCCGACGGGGATGGTGTGGATGAGATTGTAGAGGTGTACAGCGGAACCACATCCAGTCTTGGAACCAGCCTTAACATAAAGATACGAGGCTGGCTCAACAGCAGCGACGCCTTTGTTCAGGAAGCCTCTTATTCAGTTTTTCTTCCCGGAGCCATCAACATCGGCCTTTCACCCAGTCCTTATCGTCGCACTTACCGCTGGGGCGATTTTGTCGGGAACGGCAAGGTGCAGCTTCTTGTAGTAAACTATTACGACAACGGTTATGGTTGCTCCCAGACGCCGGATTTTACCCTTATTGATCTCAGTAGCGGCACTATACTGTATGAGGACTATGTCTTTGATCTTCTTCCGGCTGACGATGGGATGCTCCTGTGCATGGACATTGACGGCGACAGCCGCACGGAACTCTGCCATGCTACTCCTGTAGGTCTTCAGATTTACCGCTACGGGAACGGCGACTTCACTCAGGTTATGAGCTTCACGAGCATAACGTCTACTCTCCTCGCAACCGGGAAAGTGTATATGGCCGACGTAAACGCCGACGGCTATATGGACTTTCTGCGCTCAGGTCTTGCAGGCGGCAAGTGGAACTTCTACCTTAATACTGGGGCGGCTTTGGAGTCTAAACTGATCACCATCACGAGCGCGGGTGCAAACGACGGGTTTTTCTTCATGGATATCAACCGTGACGGTTATCCGGATCTGATAAAGCTTACCGGCACGTCGATGACATATTTCCTGAATATTGACGGAAGTTCGTTCTCCTCCGGCCAGAATGCCGGGACAAACATAACGGACGTACGCGGTATCCTGCCATCGAATGTGATGGACTATACGTCAATGAGCAGTTTCGTGAAGGTGAATGACCTTTATATCCAGGAATATGATTTCACATCTTATGTCCCCGAAGTACGCAATCTCGTTCAGTCGCGTGACAGTTATGGAAAGATTATCCGCAATACTTACGGGTATCTTCCACAATCGGCGTTACTGTGGACGGAGAACCCTTCCGGGATTGACCACAGTTCCGGATACCAGCTCCGCGCCCTCCCTGTCTATGTTCTGAAAGGCGCAAAAGGACAGACCTCGGACGGTGTTGGAGCCCAGGTGTATATGCAGGACACCTACGCCTGGTCGGATGCCGTGATAAATACAAGAGGCCTTGGTTTCTGCGGCTTCTCAAAGATAAGGACGGCCTCATTCCTGGAGGACATATACACAATTGATGTTCAGCGTTTTATTCCCCAGAAAGCCGGAGTTCCGTTCAGCGAGGAAAGCTTTCTTTGGAGTGAAAACACCCTGCCGTTTGTATCCCATACCTATTATTACGACAATCACAGTACCACATACGGCAAGTTGTCTCCTCGTCTTTTAATGAGTGAGGAGAATGACAGGCTGAGAGGCGTTGTCAAGACGGTCACCGTCCAGTATGACAGTCTTGACTATCCCGTAAGGGTGGAAGAGACATACCAAAGGGGCGGAATGACAGACCTTATACGAGTAGAAAGTGTTCAGTACAGCCACAGCAACACTTCCTCGAAGTATGTTCTTGGCCATCCATCCTCCACTGTCGTGTCGAGTGAACGAGACGGAAGCTCTTCTACGCGCTGGTTTGAAAGGACTGCAATAACCTATGATTCCGGATTTCATCCTTTGACGAGCGAACAGTCGGTATCCCTTGACTCGGTTCTTTTCAGCATCGTATCCAAACAGCGGTGGACATATGACAGCCATGGTAATGTACTTACGGAGATGTCGGCTCCATACAACTCTGTGGAGTATGTAGGGAAGAGTTACGGATATGACGCATCGGGACGGCATTTGACATCATCGGCCGATGCTCTTGGAAGGGTCACGACCTATTCCGGATTCAATGTGTATGGAAGCCCTTCGACGGTCACTGATTACCTCAATCATAGCAGTCACATTTATTACGATACCTGGGGCAGGACAAGCCGCAGTACACGACCAGATAGCGGTGTTGACTCTACGGCCTTGGCCTGGGGAGGAGAAGGCCTGTATCGGATTACAAGAACCCAGACCGGAGCTCCGGACACGATGACCGACTGCGATGCCTTTGGCCGCGAGGTCCTTCGCTCTACCAAACGCTTCGATGGCAATTGGCAAAAGGTGAGGACAAGCTATGACCAGCGTGGTCTCGTTATGCTTGTGACGCTTCCTTACAGGGGTAATACCTGGTCGTATTTCAACAAGTATGAGTATGACTATTACGGGCGTCCGACTTTATTGGAGGAAGCTTCCGGGAAACAGACTCACTGGTCTTATCAGGGAACAGCCATCACAGAGATAAGGGATACCGTTGCGATTACCCGAACAACGAACGCAAGTGGAGATCTTATCATGACTACCGATGCCGGTGGGGTGGTGTCGTATGTTCTGAGGGACGACGGCCAGCCATCATCGGTAACGGCACCTGGCAACGTCGCGACATTGTTTACATACGACTCCCTTGGCAGGAGGAAGTCAATCGTTGACCCCAGCGCCGGATCGCGGACCGATTCGCTGGTGTGGAACCCGGACGGAACTTCCGTCCAGATACATATCAATCCCAACGGTACGGTAAGAACCTATAGGGATAAGTACGGCAGGGTAACACTTGTGGAACGCCCCGGGGAGTATAATACCACATACACATACAATGGTCACGGCAATGTCAGTGCGGTTCAGTCTACCAATGGTACCGGGACACAGTATACTTATGACGGATTTGACCGCGTGGTGACATTGAGAGAGGGCGCCCCGGACAACAAGTTCCTGCTAAAGGTGTTCAACTACGGAAGCGGAAGCGTGTTGAACAGCATCCAGTACATTTCTCAAGGCGGGCCCATTACCACGGAGTCATATAGTTATGCCAATGGTCATAACAGCGGTATCAGCCTGAATAACGGCACTGTGGTGTGGAGTCTGGTGAGTGAGAACGACCTTGGCTTGCCGACGGAGATAACGAGCGGAACCATAAGCCGCGAATATGGTTACACTGCTTTCGGCCTGCCCACCTTCAGGAAGATGGCGGGAGGTGCGCTTCAGCATTTCACCTATCAGTTCGAAGTCTCGACCGGCAACCTTCTGATGCGAAGCGACGTGGTCAACGGCCAAACAGAGACCTTCGGCTATGATGCGCTCAACCGGCTTGTCTACATCGGCAACCGTCAGATATCTTATGCGTCGAACGGCAATGTGCTTTCCGTTGGCGGCGTTGGAACTATGGAGTACGGCAGCATCGCCAATCCGTATCAGATAAGCGCGTTTACTCCTTCTGCCGATGGGCTTGTCCCCGATCGTCAGCAGAGTGTGACCTACACCGGTTTTGACCGCCCTTCGTCCATAATTGAGGGTGGACGCAGCGCCTCGTTCGTCTATGATGCCGATGGCGCCCGTAGAAAGATGACAGTTGCGGACAGTACTGGCACACTCTTAACCCGTTACTACCTTGGAGGGCGCTATGAGTATGATCAGACTTCCGGAGGCGGAAGTGTCGAGCGTCTCTACCTCGGAGGAGATACGTATTCCGCTCCCATGGTATACCGTCGTGAGAACGGTGGCAGCTGGACGGCTTATAATATAGGCCGGGACTACCTTGGCAATATAACTCACATCGCCACCACAGGCGGAACGCTGGTGGCCGAGTACAGCTACGACCCCTGGGGACGCCTGCGTGACCCGGAGACACTTTCCATCTATGCATGCGGCTGCGAGCCGGAACTATTCCTCGGCCGCGGCTTTACCGGCCATGAGCATCTCGCGTGGTTCGGACTAGTTAACATGAATGCCCGCCTGTACGATCCCGTGCTGTGCCGTTTTCTCAGTCCCGACCCCTACGTCCAGGCTCCCGACTTTACCCAGAGTTTCAACCGCTACACCTATGCTCTGAATAATCCACTGAGGTATGTGGATGAGAATGGAGAGTGGTGGCATATCTTAATAGGGGCTTTAATAGGGGGAATTGAGAATGTCATAATGAATTGGTCTTCGATAAAGGGGCAAAACCCTTGGATTGGAATAGGCTATTTTTGTGTTGGTGCAGGAGTTGGGGCATTGTCGGCGGCAGGTGCGGGATGGGCTGCCGGTGCCACGAAGGCAGCTGGTGTTTGGGCTGGCGCTTTAATTGGGGCTGGAGCAGGGGCCGTATCGGGTTCAGCGACAAACTCGGTAAAAACAATCGGTAATAACCTGTTGTCGGGGAAAGAATGGAATGATGGCCTTGGCGAATCTGCGATATCCGGGGCAATCTCGGGAGCAATTTCCGGGGCGATTTCCGGGTCAATAAGGGGGTATAAGTTTGCGAAACAGAAAGGTGCAAATCCCTGGACTAATAGGGTTAAAGGTACAGAGAAGGTTTTTGAACGGGAAGTAAAGGAGGGTCTCCCGATACAGAAAAATACAAATGAGTATTGCTATGCACATGCTGCTGCATATGCAGATTCGGGGCATGGTAATCATACGGTTGAAGAGTTCATCGCGTATAAAAAAAATGCTTTAGGTGCGGACGTTGACGGACTAAAAATATTGTCAGAGGCGGTATTATTGGAACAGGGGGAAATGAGTGAACTCAAGAATGATAAACTACTTAAGGTTTGTGGCTCCTTATTAAATCCTCGAGATGAAATAATGGCAACAATATATAGCGGAGACGGCAAATTTCACTGGGTAAACGTCTTTAGAATAGCTGTTTCTGAAAGACTTAGCTGGTTTGGCGGAGGAAGCTCCGTTTCAGCATATTCAATATCGTTTTGGAATCCGGCAACCGGTCTTAAGGAGACAGCGTCATCAATATTTTTCTTAAAGGTATATCGGTTTTAATTTAGAGAACAAGGGGATGTGTTACATAAAGATAGTCGTAGTCTTGTTTTTTGCGTGTTTTAATAAAGAAACAGATTATACACAAAAATTTATTCACAGGTTTATAACGCAGTATAACAGAGAGACCCATCGCCGTCCGACAGATACGCTTTTTTATATTCCTCAGATAATGAACCTATCTGATTCCAGAAGATTCCATCGACTTAGTATCAGTGAAAAAAGAATACGTTTATTTGAAGTATTAACCAGGAAGAGGCTTTTTTTTGAATACGAATTTGCATATGACACCCAAAATGAAACCTTCTTTTTCAATGTAGGAAGAGGAGCCTTTGATTACTTTGATAATAAAAGAAGAAATGTTGTTTTAAGGCCACCTGAAACATCAGTTCCTTATCACGAGGGTTTTATTAAGGAGCAGAAAGCCATAATCAAATATATACATGAAAGTAGTCCTGACTATATGTTTTCAATTTTTGAAATAGATGGAGTAGATTATCGTATTTATTGGGCACTGAAAGGTGGAAGGCTTTTCGCATTAGAGTATTATGCAGAAAAGGGGACCATATGTGAGTATAATGCCATTGAATACATTAATACCATTGCACCAGATTATGTTTTTGATGTCGGTTTACGATTACTGATGTGAAATCGATACTTGTCATCATTAAAGAGAAGAGCACCATTAAGGTTTATCGGTATTGATATGAAGCGCTTAGTAATAATAGTTTCATTGGTGTTGTCTTTGTGTATTTCCGGATATGCACAGACAATCAATGATTTTGTCCGACATTTCAAAAGCGCGTATGCAATCAAACAGGAAACCATTTATACAGACACCTCGCTTATATGCGTTCCAACGATAATGAACCTGTCGCTATCAAAGGTATAGTGGCCTCCTCTGGTTGGACAGGGTTAAGCCCTTGTTAAGTCAATCTCTCCTCGGAGCAGAGCCCTCCCTATAGGTGGTGCTCTGCGTCCTGGAC